>NZ_JBEYTP010000024.1:73056-106261 GCF_040643125.1 Micromonospora sp. NPDC047465 | reverse complement strand
GCCCGCCCCCCCCTCCCCCCGGCCACAACTCGCACCCCCCCATCCCCCCCCCCCGGCCCCCCCCCGCCCACCCCCCGGCCGGCGCGGCGCCGACGAGCGTGAACGGCCCGGACCCGTGCCCACCGGCCCAGCCCGCTGGCCGGCGCCGGCCAGGGTGCTGCCGAGCGGTGCCGCGGCGAGCAGGGCGCAAAGGCTTTGTGACATGCGGGTTTCTTGAGCAGGTAACAGTGTGCCCCGCACCCTGCCGGCCCCGGCGAACCGGCAGGACGAACTGGGCCACAACGACAGTTGACGACTTGGCGGTCAGCCGGCGCCGGCGGTCGGCGGATCGCTCGGCGGTTCGCTCCGCGGCACGGGAGGCCCCTGGCCCTGACGGTCCTTCGCGCCGCCCGAACCGCCTTCCTCGTGGCGGGTGTCGTCGTGGCGCAACCGGTGGCCGAGCAGCTCCTCGATCCACTGGGCGGCGGCCTTCCGCATCGCCGTGATCTCCTGAAGCGCCCTCGCCAGCTCGTCCTCCCTTCCCTGCGCCGCATGGTCGGCGGGGAGGCCCTCGACGTGCTTCTGCAGGATCGTCATCCACCTCTGGCTGAGTTGCTCGGCGCTGCGGGCCTGTCTGAGGTGCACGTCGAGTTCGTGCTCCAGTTTCAGTCGCGCCTCCGCGTACGGCAGGAGAGCGGCCTTGACGCGGTCGTCGAGCTGCACCCAGGCGTCGGGCTGACAGGTGAGCTCCCTGCCGTTGCGGGTGTAGGACCACGGTTTCATTGCGCGCAGCCTCTGTTGCAGCTCCTCTTCCAGTTCCATGGCGGCGTGCGGTGGGAAGCTGCGGGAACGCTCGGCCGCGAAACGCGCCAACCTCTGGGTCGCGTGCGGCATGCAGGACTGGGCGTGCCAGCTCAACAACTCGGGACGCAACCCCTCGGACGACCAGGTGAAGGTGGCGTGCACGGTGAAGGTGAAGACGTAGCCTCGGGCCGGCACCGCGATCGGCTCCGCCCTCCGTTGTACGACGACCCGGCCGGGCGCGGGCGGATCCGGCGCCGGGGCGAGTTCCAGCCGCTGGAGTGTGGCGTGCAGGCTCTTCCAGCGCTTCTTCGACCACTCGCCGACGTCTTTGCCCGCCTTCCGGGCGGCCCCGAGCGCGCGGCTGCCGCGCTTCTTCCAGCCTTCGGAGGGTGTCGACTCGGGGCTGGGGGTGTCGGTCATGTCGGCCCTCCCCTCGTCGCGGACTTCCGCTGCGTGAGCGGCCAGGCTGGACGGCTCCCTCTGGTGCGGGTCTGGGCGGGGACGGGCTCCTGACCGACGAATGTCAGGGCGATGAGCAGCATGGACTCGTCGTCCGTGACGTGATGATCCGTCCTGAAGCTAACATGGCGGCGGCCGGACTGGCTGCCGCCGCGCGGAGGTGAGAGCGTCCAATCAAGATATTTTGACAAGTACGGCTATCCGGGCGTTTTGCATGCTATCCGGTGCCCCGGGGCGGTGCCCGTCGCGGCGATCGGCATGTCACAGTCGGCCCTGCCCGCTGCTCCGAGAGCCCATCGCCATGCGGCCCTGGCGGCCCGCCGGGCCCGCCGGGCCCGTCGGACCGCCCGCTTCGGTCATGCCCTGTCGGACCCGACCCGGGCGCGACTGCTGCTGCTGTGAGCATCCCGGAGCGCACGAGCACGAGGTGGCGCTCGGCCCGGTCCATAGCACAGTCGGCCGTCCCTGCGGAGCCTGTCCACAGGCGGTCGCGTCGTCCACACCGGGGCCGGTCGCGCTGGTGGGGGAGCGGGCGGCGCGGCACCGTCGGGGCATGGACTCCGTCATCCAGGCGCTGGTCGAGCGCGGTGGTGGGCTGGTGACCCGGGACGAGGTGCTCCGGTGCCGACCGCGCTCGACGCTGGAGAGCGCCTGCCGCTCCGGCCGCCTGCTCCGGCTGCTGCCCGGCGTCTACGTCGACGCCGCCCTGGTCGACGATCCGCAGCACACCTCGCCGCTCGCAGGAGCCGGCAGCGCCGTCGACACCGCACCGCTCACCCGGGCGACCGCGCCGCCGCTCGCCCGGATTGCGCCGCCGCTTACCCGGGCGACCGCGCCGCCGCTCACCCGGGCGACCGCGCCGCCGCTCACCCGGGCGACCGCGCCGCCGCTCGCCCGGATCGCGCCGGCTCTGGCCCGACGGGCGGCGCTGGCGTACGCCGACGGGCGGGGCGCACTGAGCCACCTCACCGCGCTCGACGTGTGGGGCCTGCGGCGGCAACCCACGGGCGAGCCGCTGCACATCGACGTGCCGATCACGTCCGGGCTGCGCAACCGCCCGCACCTGCTCGTGCATCACCGGCGCCGCTTCGCCCCGCAGCCCCCTTACGCGCTGGTCCGAAACGGCGCGCCGGTCACCCGGCTGGACCGGTCGCTGGTCGTCGCCTGGCCGCTGCTGCCCAAGGTCGAGCGCGCCGGCACGATCATCCGCGCCGTCAACGACCGACTGACCACGCCGGAACGGATCGGTGCGGCGCTGGAGGGCGTGCCGAGACTGGCGGACCGGGCCACGCTGCGCGGGCTGCTGGACCGGCTCGCCGCAGGTTGCCGCAGCCCGCTGGAGATCTGGGGCCACGACCGGGTCTTCACGGGCCCGGGCATGCCGGCGTTCCGTCGGCAGGCGCGGGTACGGGTGGGAGGCCGCGTCGTCTACCTCGACCTGTACGCCGAGGCGGAGCAGGTGAACATCGAGCTGGACGGCGCGACGACCCACGGCGACCCGCGTGAGCGCGAAATCGACCTGCGCCGGGACGCCCTGCTCGCCACCCGTGGCATCCTCGTGGTCCGCTTCACCCACCGCCGCCTGCTGCACCACCCTGACGACGTACGCCGCGAAACCCTCGCCATCCTCGCCACCCGGCGCCGGCTCCCATGATCAGTTGATCGAAACCCGTCCGAATACCTCGTTCGGTGACGGTTTCCCATCAACTGATCATGGGGCTGATCAGTGGGGCACCAGGCCGCGCGCCCCACTCCGGAGCATCGTCAGTTCGGGTGGACCGGTTGGTCGAGGATGGCGCTGAAGCGCTCCTCGGCCAGGTCGAGCTGGTCGAGGATGTGCCGCTTCACCGGCGCCGACAGGGGAGTGTCCGGCCGGGTGACGAGGTCCCGGTAGACCGGCACCAGCGGCCGGTACTTCGCCGCCGACGAGGCCACCTTCGGCCCGACGGTGTGGATGACGCCCACCCCGTTGTCGGTGAAGTCGGAGATCTTGATGACCCGCGCCCACGGCTCCCGGGCCAGGCTGGCCGCCACGTGCTCCCGGTACTGCACGTGCTTGTCGCGCCCCGGGTCGTACGCCGGGTTGGTGACCGCGCCGACCAGGCGGGCCACGCGCGGGCCGAACCGCTCGGCCAGGACGGCCAGCGCGGCGGCGGTCGCGTCGTCGCCGGCCTGCTCGCCGGCCAGTTCGTCGGGGTGGTCCTCCACCGCGTCGTGCAGCAGGCCCGCCACGATCACGTCGACGTCGCGGACCTGGTAGTGGTGCATCATCCGGATCGCCACCCGCAGCAGGTGGTTCAGGTAGGGCTCGCGTACCCGCCGGTCGTCGCGGTGCAGCTCGGCGGCCAGGTCGAGGGCCTCGGTGAGCCGCTCCCGGGCGGCCTCGTCGAACGCGCGCAGCTCCAGCCGGAACCGGGCCAACAGGCCGGGCTCGCCGTGGATCTCGGTGATCGCGTGCATCGGCATGGTGGCCAGGTAGGCGGGAAATTCCATGCGCCACTTATAGCCGATCTTCACCATGTCGCGGGCCCCTGCCGTCAGGTGCCCGACGCACCGCCCCGCGCACGAGGGCCGGCGTACGGCTCAGGCCCGGCCGCCGCCAGTGCTCTCGGTGGCGGCGCCAGTGACCCGGACCGCCTTGACGATGGCCGGGATCGAGCCGATCAGCAGCACCAGCCCCCAGACGAGGGCGACGACGGCGAAGACCAGCGCCCCGAGGTCGTCGACGACACTGACCAGGATCACCGGCACCAGCCGGTGCAGGAACTCCAGCACGACGGTGCACAGCAGCGTGGTGAGGGCGAGCAGCACCAGGCCCTTGTTCTGCAGAAACCGGGGTTGGGCCGCCACGAGCAGCCCGGCCCAGGCGAGCTTGAGCAGCAGCACCAGCCCGAGCAGCACCGAGGCGTCGCCGACCGGGAAGAACCCCCACAGGGCCAGGTAGGCCAGCGTGCCGAACGGCGGGGCCAGGAACAGCGACACCATGACGGTCAGCTCGACGAAGGCGACCAGCAGCGCGACGAACGCCACGACGATCAGCACGATCGAGAAGACCAGCGTCGCGACGCCCTGCACCCGGCCCTGGACCCGGTCCGGCAGCACCAGGCTCAGGCAGAACAGCCCGGTGCTCCACACCGCGACCGCGTCGACCAGCGCCAGGTAGCCGGTGCCCCGGCCGGACGGCTCGCTGACCCCGGACACGTCGGTGACCTGCACGTCGAGCGCCCCGGCGCTGTCCCGCAGCGCCGCGCCGGCGTCGCCGCCGCCGACGAGCAGCCCGGCGCCGATCTCGACGCCGAGCGCCAGCCCGACGGCGAGCATCGCCAGCAGCAGGAACGGCTTGCGCAGCTCACCCATGTCGGGCCTCCGATGGTCAGGACGTGGTGACCGTGACGGCGCAGCCGCCGACGCCGGGGCAGCTCAGCAGTACGTCGGTGGCGCGGTCGACGGCGATCCGGGCGACCGCCCCGGTGCCGTCGGCGGCCGGCGTGACCTCGTCGCGGACGGTGAACTCGGCGTCCCCGGGTGCCGGCGCCTCCACCGTGAACGGGGCCGCGCTGCGCAGGACCAGCGTCCGCAGCCCGCCCGGGTCGGCCACGCGCAGCACGCAGGTGCCGGTGAAGGCCAACCGGCCGGCCTCGGCGCAGTCGGCCCGTACCGTCGCCGGGTCCACCGCGGCGCGCTCGCCGCCGAGCCGGCCGAGCCGCTCCACCAGCCCGGAGGGGGCGCCGGGGTCGCCGGTGTCGTCCCGGCCGGCGCCGACGGCGACCGCGAACAGCGCCACGAGCAGCACGCCCAGTGCCGCGAGCAGCGCCTTCTGCCCGCCGCTCATGCCGGCACTCCGCTGCGCTGCGTGCCGTCATGAGGCACCTTCGCGCTGAGCCTGATGATTCGCTCGCTATGCTCGCTCATCGGGCGTCGGACGGCGCGGGGACCTCGGTGAACCGGATCGCGTCCACGCCGGCGAAGTAGCGGTCCGTGCCCTGGGTCTTGCCGACCACGACGAGCGTGACCCGGTGCGGCCCTCGGGTCAGCGCTACCGTGCCGACGTCGACCCAGTCCGTCTTCCGCACCTCGGGGGTGAAGCCGAGGAACGCGCCGCCGACCTGGGCGCCGTCGATGGTGAAGACCGTGTTGGCGTAGTCGAACGAGGTGGTGCGGACGGCGGCGAACCGCCAGGTGCCGTCGGCCGGGATCTCCACCGTCACGCTCACCTGGTCGCCGATCGCGCGGCCCTGGAAGAACAGTTGGGCGTCCTCCGACCAGGTCACCCCGCAGCAGTTGGGCTGGACCTCCACCGCCACCGACGAGCCCATCGGCGGCCCCAGCACCGCGCCGGCCACCAGGCTCTCCGCCTCGACGGTGACCACCCGCGGCTCGCCCGGCGCCGGTTCCCCGTCGCGGGCCAGCAGCCAGACCACCGCCGCGCCGACGACGAGGACCAGCGCCGCCGCGGCGGCGATCCACGGCCACGGCGTACGCCGGGGCGGGGCGACCGCCCGGACCTCGTAGGTGACCCGCCCGCTGGAGCGGGAACTCTCCTCCGGCGCGGTGTTCGCCGAGTACGCGAACCCGGTCATGTCGTAGCGCCGGGGCGCGGTGCCCGGCGGCACGGTCAGCCGGACCAGGAAGGAGACGGAGCCCTGCCCGGGCACCACCCGCTGCGGTTCGGTGACGGTGAACCAGGACCGCTGCGAGCCCTCGCCGGGCGCCACGTCGAAGACGACGGTGTCCGGGGCCGCGCCCGGGTTGGAGACGGTGAACGTCAGCTCGCCGGTGTTGCGGGCGTCCAGGGTGAACTGCTCGGCGGCGGCGACGACCGCCCACTCGGTGGTCATGGTGGCTCCTCTGCGACGACGATCTCGGCGGTGGTCGACGCGGGCTTCTCCGCCTCGACGATGCGGGTGATCACGGCGAGCTGCCCGGCCGCGGCCGGCGGCACGGTGACCACGACGTGGAACGGCCGGTCCCGGGGCTCGTCGATGGCGAAGCCGCCCGTCCCGGTGGCCACCTCCAGGGCCCTCCGCATGCCGTACGGGGTGCCGCGCCAGCGGGCCAGCAGCGCGCCGTGGGACACCAGGTCCCGCAGCCGGCCCAGCGGCAGCGGCGGCGGGGCGTCCGGCCGGGGCGAGGCGACCACGTGGTCCATCGCCACCCAGCGGGCCAGGTAGGCGACCATCCCGTCCGGGGCCCGGTACGGGTCGAACAGCGCGTCGACGTCGGCGAGCACCGCCTCGTCCGGGGCGTGCAGCGCCTCCATGACGTCCAGCAGCGCCCACAGCACGCTGCCCGGCACGCAGGCCCGCTGGTACGCCGCGGGCAGCAGCCGCTCAATCGCCGCGCGTCGCATCCTGCCGCACCACCTCGATGTCGTGCTCGCCGGAGCAGAGCAGCCACGTGTCGGGGACGGTCACCACGTCGGCGGTGGCCTGGTTGGCGCTGGCCGCCCAGTCGACCGCGTCGGTGCTGCGGTGCACCCCGCGCTCGCCGCCGGCCAGGATCAGCCGGTCCGGGCCGCCGGTCGCGGCGACGGCGTCCACCGGCACGAACCGGGTGCGGTCCCGCAGCGGCAGCCCGCAGTTGACCGACACCGGCGCCCACTGCGGCGCGGCGGCGAGGGTCTCCAGCCGCAGCACCCCGCCGCTCTGCGTGGCCGCGACCGCGAGCGGCCCGGAGAACGCGAGGTCCCGGCAGGTGCCGCCGATCCAGCCGGACTGCACCGCCTGCCACTGCACGTCGGACTCGAACAGCCGGGCCCGGCGGCAGCCCTGCCCGGGCTTCTTCGGGTCCGGCTCGCCCGCGCCGCTCCACAGCAGGGTGGCCGGGCCGTCGTACTGGACGGCGAGCACGCGGTTGTCGACGTTGGCCAGCCCGACGTGGGCGAAGCTGCCGGGGCGGCCGGCCTGGGTGGACAGGTAGACCCCGAACCCGGCCTGCGCGGCCACCGCCACGCCCGGCGCACCCCGCTCGGAGACGAACGCGCGGACGGCGTAGAAGCCCCGGTCGGCGTCGCCGGCGTCGACCAGGATCTGCAACGGCACCGCGCCGGGCAGCAGGGAGACCTCGTACAGGCCGGTGTCGGTGGCGACCAGCAGCGCGCCGGCGCCGTCCCGGTCGATCCAGGCCAGGTCGGACACCCGCGAGTCCAGGTCGGTCAACAGCGACCACGTCTCGCCGAGGTCGGTGCTCAGGTGCACCCGGGACCCGCCGTCGGCGCGGACGGTGGCGACCGCCACCGAGCCGGGCCGGGGCACGATGCCGGGGCGCACCGGGGCGGGGGCGGGCGTCACCCGCAGCACCGTCTCGCCGTCGGCGAACCGGCCGGCCGGCTCCCAGCCGGCGCCCGCGTTGGTGGAGCGGAACAGCACCGGCCCGCGCCCGGCGTACCAGGTCCGCGGCTGGTACTGGTCCACGGCGAGGGTACGCACCTGGGCGTCGGGCGCTTCGTCGACGACGAACCGGACCGACTCGACGTAGCGCACCCCCGGCTCGGCGTGCTCCAGCAGCCGGTACACGTTGGACGCGCGCAGCGGCTCGCCGAACGCCCAGCCGGCCGGGTTGAGCGGGGTCGGCAGCGGGCTGAGCGTGGAGTGCAGCCGGTCGTTGATGCGCCGTCGGACCGCCTCGACGTCCTCCTCCCGGCGCACCACCACCCGGGCGCGGACCGACACCGCCTTGTAGCGGGCCCAGGTCGCCCGGCAGGAGGTGCCCAGGGCGCGGCGGCGCTCCAGGTCCGCCTCGACCCGGGCCCGGGCCTGGTCCACCTCGTGCTCCCGCAGCACCGCCACCGGCAGCCGCCCACCCGGCCGGGCCGCCTCCGGCACGTACGGCACCAGCACCACCTCCACCTCGCCGGGCCGGGCGAAGCTGTAGACGGCGGCGCGGGTGAAGGCGCGCGCCCGGGCCACGGCCCCGGAGCCGGTGGCGAGCACCTCGAAGTCCCGCGCGGTGACCGCCCGCTGCTGGGCGAAGAACTCGTACGGGCCGCGCAGCAGCGCCGACTCCATGGACTCCATCTCCCGCCCGCCGGCCGCCGGCGCGGGGTTGTCGACGCGGACCCCGGGCAGCGGGTCGCGCAGGCTGGTCAGCGTGCCGGCCGCCACGTTGCCCGCCGGCCCACCGCCGGCCCGGTACCACAGCCGCACCTGCCGCCCGGCTGGCGGCACGGCGGCGACGGTCACCGGACCCTTCGCCGGGTCGGCGGGGTCGCGCAGGTCCAGGGCGGGGGCGAAGGTGACCGTGCCGGAGCAGCGGTCGACCAGGTAGACCCTGTCCTGCGGGCCGAGCCCGGCGAAGCTGTCCACCGGCCGCCAGATCTCGAACGTGCGGCCGTCGTGCTCCCGCGCGGCGGCGCCCAACTCCACCGTCCCGGCCGGCACCTCGACGCCGAGCAGCAGGTCCAGCGGCTCGGCGGTGCGCGCCAGCGGCGCCCGGGCGGCGCGCAGCACCTGACCGGGCTGGCCGGTGCCCACCCCGAGCAGTTCCGCCTCCACCGGCTCGCAGTGGTGCATCCGGACGGTGACCTCGCCCTGCCCGGCCGGCAGCAGCGCCGGCTCGGTGGTGACGAAGACGACCGGCCGGGGATCGGCCCCGCGCGCGGCGGCCACCCGGGTGCCGGCCGGGATCCGGACCGGCCCGCGGTCGCCGCCGGACCGGGTGAACCGGACGTCCGCCCAGGCCACCGTCGGGGCGTGCCGGGTCACCCCGAGCAGGTTCAGGAACGCCACGTACGCCTTCTCGGGCAACTGGTTGAGCCGGTAGATCATCACCTCGGTGAGGTGCGCGAACGCCTCCAGCAGCGCCATGCCCGGGTCGTGCGCGGACAGGTCCGTCCAGCCCGGGCAGGACTGCCGGATCCGCTCCCGGGCCTCGGTGACCAGGTCCAGGAAGGCACGGTCGTCCAGGTGCGGCACGGGCAGGGTCATGACGCTCCTCCCTCCGGCGGCACCCGGCCGGGCGGTGGCGGGCCACCGGCCGGCCGGTGACCGGCGTCGGGGGCCTCCCGCTCCGGGTCGTCGGCGGGCAGCAGGTCGACGGAGAACACCAACTGCCCCGGCGCGAGGCTCGCCCGGATCCGGTAGTCGAGCCGGATCACCAGCCGCCACGGGTCGGCGGGGTCGGGGCCGGCGTCGACGTCGACGACCTCCACCCGGGGCTCCCACCGGGCGACAGCCGCCCGGACGTAGTGGATGGCCAGCCCGGCGGTGGTGTCGTCGTTCGGCGCGAAGACGAGGCGGTGCAGCCGGGAGCCGTACCCGGGACGCATCAGCCGCTCGCCCGGGGTCGTGGACAGCAGCAGGAACAACGCCTGGCGTACGGTCTCGTCGCCCTCGGTCATGGCGAGGCCGCCGGCGGCGGTCAGCGCGAGCCCGCCGCCCCGCCCGGGCTCGAAGCCGGCGCCGACGAACCGGAAGGCCCTCACCGGTCCGCCCCCAGGAAGCCCTGCCGGGGGTCGCGCACCCGGTGGTGCACCAGGCCGGGCGGGGTGCCGTCGGTGAACCCGTCGAGGTGGGACAGGACCACCCGACGGCCGCCGACGCGCACCCAGTCGCTGTAGCCGACCCGCACCCGCAGGGTCTTCCCGCACGGCTTGATCGTCGGCCCGTAGTTCGGGCAGGCGGTGATCTCCCGGCCCTCCGGGTCGTCGTCCACCAGCACCGGCACGCCGGCGACGGTCACCCAGTCCTGCGAGGCCCGGTTGCCGACCCGCCCGTCGTGGTCGCACCTGATCACCGAGTCGCGGTGGATCCAGCGCATCAGCCGCCTCCTTCGTGGTGGGCGCGGGCCAGCGTCCGGGCCCGCTGCGCGGCGGTCGCCGGGTCCTCGGCCGCCTCCGCGTGCAGGAAGTCCACGCTGCGGGCGCGCACGACCATGGCCCGGCCGGGCGCGGAGAGCACCAGGTCGGTCGCGGCGTGCAGGGTGGCCAGTTCGGGGGTCAGCTCCAGCCAGCTGCCGCCCTCGGTGGCCAGCCGCAGGCTCCGCGCGGCGTCGTCGACCACGATCGACTGGCCGCGCGCCGTCCGCAGCGACCAGCGCCGCGCCCGCCCGTCGTCGACCCCCGCGTCGTACGCGCCGGCGGCGCCGAACAGCGCGCCGAGCACGATCCCGGACGCCGGCTCGCCCCCGGGCAGCACCACCAGCACGGCGTCCTCGGGGTCGGGCAGCGCCACGAGGCCCTTGCCGGGGCCGGCACCCGGGCAGAGCACGGCCAGCCACCCGGCGTCGAGCCCCCCGTACGCGGGCAGCTCGACCCGGGCCCGGCCCAGCCCCTCGGGGTCGGCCACGTCGGTGACCCGGCCGAGGGTGACCACGGCCGGGGCGGGCGGCCCGGCCGGCGGGGCCGGGGGAGGGGCGGTGGAGAACCGGCTCAGCTGGCCGGCGGCGTCGACGCTGTGCACCACCTCGGTCAGCACGTACGTCCCCTCGACGGTGGCGGGCACCCCGGTGAGCGCGATCCGCCGGCCGGGCCGCAGCGCGGGGTCGGCGTCGGCCACCCCCTCGGCGGTGACCAGGGCGGCGACCCGCGCGTCCAGCCGTGCCTGGGCGAGCGCGGCCAACTCGTCGTCGCCCCGCCCGGGCTGGTCCACGGCGGTCCGTACGCCGTCCGCGCCCACGTCTGCCGGGTCGGGGTCGGCGACGATCCGCCGGCCGCTGCGGGCCGTGCCCACCTGCTGGCTGATCGGCTCGGCCCGCTGGGGGTGCCAGCCCAGCGCGCTGCTCTCCCCGCCGGCCGTGTCGAGGTTGGTCGACAGCCGCAGCGAGTGCAGCCCCCGGCCCAGCTCCAGGCCGACCGGCTCGCCGTGGCCCTCCAGGGTCAGCAGACGCAGCCGGTCACCGTCGGCGACCACGTGCAGGCCGGCCCGCCCGGTCACCTCCCGCAGCAGCTCCAGGTCGCTGTGCCGGTGCTGCGACAGCCGCTCCAGCCGGGGGCCGTCGGCCTCGGCGTGCACGGTCAGCCCGACGTCCCCGCACAGCTCGCGGGCCAGGTCGGCGGCGGTCACCGCCTCGAATACCCGCAGCCGCTGCCGCCGGCGCAGCCGGTGCAGCGCGTCGTACGCCCGCACCCGCAGCAGCGCCGCGCCGTCGGCCGCGTACTCGACCTCGACGCAGGTGACCTCGCCGGCGAAGAGGGCGTCGGGATGACCGTCCAGGCGTAGCTCCAGGCTCGCCCCGGTGCGCACCGGCGGGGTGAGCGCGGCGGAGCCGGGCGCGGTGGTCAGCGCCACCTCGCACTGCGTCGGCCGGTCGAGCCGGGCCGCCACCCGGGCCGACACCAGCCGGCGGGCCGCCCCGTCCGGCAGCGGAGCCCCGTCGAGCAGCACGGCGAGCGCGCGCGGGGCGGTCACGGCGCACCCGCCGGGTGGGCGGCCGGGGCCGGCTGCGGCGGCACCGCCAGCGGCGTACCGGGTGGCACGGTGAGCGGGTCGGTGATCCGGTTGTGCTCGGCCAGCAGCCGCCACCGCAGCGGCGAGCCGAGCGCGTCGTGGGCGAGCAGGTCGAAGCGTACGCCCGAGTGGTCGGGCCCGGTCGCGCCGTCGCCGGCGGCCACCACGGCGCTGCCCGGCGCGGCGGTCGGGGTGCTCGCCGCGGCGAGTTCCTCCGCGAAGCCCTCCCGCGCCCGGTCGGCGTCCTCGGCGACCCGGACCAGCTTCAGCCGCAGCCAGGACCGGTGCGGCGAGCCGGTCGCGGTGAACGCGTCGAAGCGCTCGGCCACCGCGACGACGACGCCCGGCACGTTCCAGGTCTTGCCCCAGACCAGCCGCACCAGCGGCGGCCGGAGCCAGCCGTGCTCGGTGGCGGAGTTCTCGGCGAGCATCCACAGCGGGCGGGTGAGTGCCCGCACGTCGGTCGGTCGGACCTGACCCTCGGCGAAGTCCACGTCGAACAGCAGGTCCAGCACCAGCTCGGTGCGGCCCCCGCCGGTGAAGACCAGCGGGTCGTCGGCGAGCCCGGCCCCGGTGAGCTGCCCGCCCGCGGCGCCCCGGTGGCGCACCCCGGCCAGCCGGGTCACCTGCACCGTCTCCGGGTTGAGCAGGCAGTCCACCCGCTCGCCGGTGGCGTCGATGAGGAAGGCGACCCGTTCCATCAGCCACCCGCCTGTTCCCGGTCCAGCCGGCGGACACGCTCGTCGTCGAGGGCGGGCGAGGGCACCGTCCACAGCGGCCGGTCGTCCGGCAGTGTCGGCCACGGCCCGCCGACCCGCTCCGACCCGCCGGCGCGCGCTGGTCCCGCACTGTCGGCGTCGGGCAGTGCCGGCCAGGGCGCGGTCACGTCCGGCCGCTGGTGCGGACGCCCGGGTGCGGGTCCTGGCCGGTCGACGCCCGGGCATCCATTCCCGCCGCACGCCCCCGCTCCTGTTCCCGCGCCAGGTCGTGCGTCCGCTGCCGCTCCTGCTCCCGTCCCCGCTCCGGCCGCGCCGTGCCCGGCCGGTGGGTCCGCCCACGCCCCGCCCAGTCCGCCCGGCCACGTCAACCCCGCCCCGGTCGCGGCAGATCCTGGTACGTGACGGCTCCTCCAGCGCCCGTTCCGTACCAGGATCTCGGGCGACAGTTCGTCCGCGTCGCCTGACTGGGCGGTGCGGGGGTGGGACGGAGCGGCGTGCGCAGCCGTCGTGAGGTCAGGCGCGTCCGATCGCGGGTAGCCGGGCGGTGCCGTGTCCGTGGCGTTCGGCAGGGGCCGGCTTCCTGGCGTTTCCGCCGCGCCCGAGTCGTGCCGGGCCGGCGTCACGCCCGCCGCGCCCCACGTCGTCCCCCGGTCGGGTGCCGCGCCCGTCGGGCCGTGGGCGTTCCGGTCGTCGGCCGACCACGGGCCCGTGCTGCCGACGGCAGGGCTGGTGGCGGCGGTGCTGGCGGCGGCCGGTGTGCCGGGGCGCGTCACCGCCCCGGGCGGGGGAACCGCCGGCCGGAGCACGGGCCGGCCGGCCACCGCCGACGGTCGGCCGACCGATCCGCCCCCTGGCCGACCTGCCCGGCCGCCGGTTGCCGACGGGTCTGCCGGCCAGCCTGCCCGGCTCGCCCGGCCGTCCCCGCCCGGCCAACCGTCGCGGCGCGCCCGGCCGTCCCCGCCCGGCGAGCCGGTGCCGACCGGGCCGTCGTCCGGCCGTCCGTCGCCGGTCGGCCAGCCGTCCCGGGCCGACCGATCGTGCCCAGCCGGTCGGACGCCGCCGCCCTGCCTGCCGTCTCCGCCTGGCCAGCCCTGCCCGCTCGACGGGACGCCTCCGCCCGGCCAGGGGCCTCCGATGGACCGTCGGCCGCCGTTCCGCCAACTGCCTTCTGCCGGCCGGGGGTCCTCGTCCCGGCGGCCCGACGTCGACGGGTACGAGCGGGCAACGGTAGCTCGCGTCGATCCCCACCCCCGTTTGACGGCGGGCGGTCGTGGACCGGCCGTCCAGGGCGGCCCGTCGCCCGGCGGATCGTCAGCGGGACGAGTCGCGCGGTGGCCCGCGCCGGCCGGGCGGCTCGCGCCGTGGTCGGCGTCAACGGGGCGGCTCGCGCCGTGGTCCGGCCCAACGGGGCGGCTCGTGGCGTGGTCCGGCCCGACGGGGCGGCTCGGGCCGTGGTCGGCGTCGACGGGCGGCGGGGGAGCGGGGCCGGTCGGGCCGAGGTCCAGGTCGAGGTCGCGCAGCAGGCCGGGGGCGTGCGCGGACACCACCCGCAGCCAGTGCTCCGGGGGCTGGCCGGGCCGGCGTGCCGCCGTCCCCGTCCCCGTCCCCGTCGCCGCGGCCGGCGGTCGGCCGGGCGGGGACAGGTCCTCAGCCGGGGACCGGTCCTCGGGCGGGGACGGCGGGCCGGATGCGGCCGGTCCGGCGGAGTCGACCAGCCGGGCCAGTTCGTCGACCGCCGTGGCCGTCGCGCGCAGCCGGGCGGCCAGCCAGCTACGCGGTGGTCGGCGCGGCGGCACCGCCGGTCTCCAGTTCCAGGCTCTCGTACCGCAGGGTGAGCGCCGCGATCGCCAGCTCCTGGCCGAGGGTGTTCAGGTGGGCGCCACGCCACCTCGTCGGCCAGGCGTTGATCAGGTTCCAGCGCAGCACCTCCGCCGTGCCGGCCGCGTCCAGCAGCACGATCGAGACGTTGCGCCGGCTCACCGTGCCCCGGGCCACCGCGTACGTCCAGTCCCACAGCTCCCGGGAGGCGGTGAGCCCGAAGTGCAGGGTCACCGGCGCGTACTCCACCTGGCCGGGGACCATCCGGACGCGGTCGTTGCCCTGTTCCCGGTACGGCACGCCGGGGATGGTCATCTCCAGGCCGCTGACCTCGGTGAAGTGGCCGTTGGTCACGCCGTTGACGAGGAGCTTGAAGTTGTAGGCCCGGTATGGGTCGACCGGGGCGCCCGGCTGCGGGGTGGCGGTGGTCGGCATGTCAGCCTCCGATCGTCTCGGTCTCGGCGCCGCCGGCCCACTGGCTCAGCCTGAACACCACGAACTCCGCCGGCTTGACCACCGCGATGCCGATGTGGGCGACGACCATGCCCGCGTCGCGGACGTCCGCCGGGTTGGTCTCCTCGTCGCACTTGACGAAGAACGCCTCCTCGGGCGTACGCCCCAGCAGCGCGCCGTCGCGCCAGACCCGGGTGAGGAAGGCGCCGATGTCGCGGCGGATGGACCGCCAGAGGGTGAAGTCGTTCGGCTCGAAGACCATCCACCGGGTGCCGTTGGCGATCGCCTGCTCGATGGCGATGCAGAGCCGGCGGACGTTGAGGTAGCGCCATTCGCTGGCCTCGGCGGCGAGGGTGCGGGCGCCCCAGACCCGGATGCCCTCGCCCGGGAAGTAGCGGATCACGTTGACGCCCTTGGGGTTGAGCACGTCGTGCTCGGGCCGGGTGACCAGGTGGGCGAGGTCGACGGCGCCGCGTACGGGCTCGTTGGCCGGCGCCTTGTGCACCCCGCGCAGGGCGTCCGTGCGGGCCCAGATGCCGGCCATGTGCCCGCTCGGCGGGGTGAGCACCAGCTCGCCGCTGAGCGGGTCGCGTACCCGCAGCCAGGGATGGTAGAGCGCGCCGAAATCGGACTGCCGGGGCCGGCACGCCGTCGGCGCCTCGTCCCCCGACGCGGACCCGCCGGAGCCGGACCCGGGGCCGCCGGAGCCCGCCGAGCCGGACCCACCGGATCCCCCGGATCCCTCGGCCGGCTTGGGCGGCTTGCCGGTGGACGGCGTCGCCACCCTGGTCAGCGCCGAGATGTCCGTGACGTCCGGGGGCGGGTCGCAGATCGCCACCATCGTGCGGGTCCGCTCGGCCATGCTGAGCAGCGCGTCGTGCGAGACCGGGTCGTGGAAGCCGGGCGCGGCCAGGATGGAGACCTCGTCGACGGCCTCCAGCAGTTGCAGGCCGCCGCGCCGCTTCCCGGTGCCGGTGATCTCGCCGTCCGCGCCGACGTTGACGACCCAGCAGCGGCTGCCGCCGTTGTCGAGGAAGCCGAAGACGGCCCGGGCCAGCGGGGTGCTCTCCAGGCGGTCCCCGTTGGCGTAGAGCCGCAGGAACTCCGTCCAGTTGTTGACCGCGACGGCCCTGCCGAGCTGCGCGGCGGGGTCCGGGGCGACCCCGACGAAGGCGGCCGTGCTGGTGCTGGCCGGTCCGATCGGGCGGGCGCCGCCGGGGACCTCCTCGACGTAGATGCCGGGCGAGAAGTAGGTGGGCATCGGTCCTCCCGGTGCGGTTCGCGGCCGGCGGCGCGGGACGTCCGCCGGAACGGGGTCAGCGGGGCGGGGGTGCGCAGACGATGACGATGTCGGGCTCGGTCGGGTCGACCTCGGCGGTGAGGACCCGCCCCCGGCCGGTGAGCCGTAGCCGTACCGGACCGGGGCGGTCGGGGTCGTGCGGCACCCCGACGACGCGGAACCGGCCGGCGGGGTCGGTCGTGGTGGCGCACGCCGTGCCGACGACCTCGATCCGCACGGCCGCGAGGGGCTGCTGCTCGGGCCCGACCACCCGGCCGTCGAAGGCCAGCATCTCCAGCTGCCGCAGCCGCAGCGGCCGCAGCACCGGCGGCGCCGGCGGCGCCGGGTGGGCGACCTGGGCCGGCACGTCGATGAGCAGGGCCGGGCGGGGTCCGGTGCCGAACGCCGCCCAGAGCCGCGGGTCGCCGGCCTCCAGCACGACGGCGCGCTCCCCGCCGGCGGTCGCGGCGGCGAGCACCCGGTCCAACCCGGGCAGCGCCGCCGGCCCGCCGGCGCAGAGCAGGTAGCGGACGGTGAAGCGGTACGGCTCGCGGCCGCCGCTGCCCCGGGTCTGCCGGGCCGGGCGCAGCTCCATCGGCCAGAGCGTGAGTCGGGCGGGGTCGTCGTCGGGGCGCGGCGGACCGACCGGGACGGATTCCCCCGCCGCCCCGGCCAGCCAGGCGGCCAGCTCGGCGGTGGCCGTCTCGATCGGGCCGCGCCCCGGCGTGGTCATCGCGGTGGCGTTCCCTGGACGCGGTACGCGATGGCCTCGTTCCACACGTGCGGGTAGACGCCGATCTCGAAGTACCGGGTGAATCGGTTGATGGGTGCGTTGGTGTGGTCGTGGTAGAGCAGCCAGACCGGGGCGATGGTGAACAGCACGTAGTTGGCGAGCACCAGCGGGATGTAGAGCGGGCCGAGGATGCGCGCCTGGAGGATGTGCACGTCCTCGTGCCGCTGGATGCCGGGCCCGGAGCCGGCGCAGACCGTGCCGATGGTGGTGGCGTACCGGGGGGAGACGCCCTCGACCACGTTGACCCGGCAGCTGTGCTGCGAGGTGGGCCGGTCCAGCGAGTGCCCGACGAGCACGTGCGCGGCCAGGTAGACCGCGCCGACGACGGTGTTGAGCAGGCTCCAGGTGTGGTCGACGACGAAAAGGAGGACGCCCTTCGGGTCCGGGCCGTAGACCCGGGCCGAGGCGACCGCCCAGCCGAAGATCCCGCCGACGAGCAGGCCGGCGACCGCGCCGATGAGCAGCCCGACGGTGCCACCGGTCAGTTGGCCGAGGACCGCGCCGGTGACCACGTGTGCGACGGTGCTGAGGATTCCGTAGATCATGACGGCTCACCTCATACCCACGAGCGGAGGATGCGGGGCTCGCGTCCCTGCGCGAGCTGGGTCGGCGACGCCTGGGTCGCCTGCCGGTTGCCGGGCGGGAGCTGGTTGATGCCCAGCGCGGCGGAGAAGATGACCAGCCCGTTGAAGAACGCGATGATCCACTTCTCGGCGCCGGCGTCCGTGGCGAACGCCGCGGTGAGGTAGGACAGCGCGAGCGCGATGCCCAGCGCGATCCACTTGCGGGCCTTGTCGCCGCTCGGGCCGATCAGCCCGCCGATGACGTTGGTGGCGAGCAGCGTCGCGGCGCTCGCGCCGGTGAGGCTGCCCAGGGCGGCCCAGGTGAAGAGATCGTTCATCGCCGATCTCCCTTCGGTTGTGCGGTGGTGCGACCGGGGTGTGGTGGTGGTGAGGCCGGCGGCTCCGGGGAGTCTCCGACGGGCCCGGTCCGCCGCCGGCGGGCGGCGGGCGGGAGGGGTGGGGGGCCTCAGGCGGGCCCCGGTGGGCCGGCCGTCGTCGAGTCGCCGGTCGTCTGGCCCGGCGCGGCCGTCGGGCCGGTCGCCTGGGTCGGCACGACCGGGCCGCCGGCCGCCGGCGCCGGCCGGCGCGTACGCCGCAGCAGCAGGACGACCACGACGGTGACGAGCAGCAGGAGCGCCGCCGCGCCGGCGACCAGCAGCCAGGGGAACGCGCCGCCGCCGTCGTCGCCCGCCGCCGGGGACGCCGACGGCCTCGGCGGGGCCTCCGCGACCGCCCGCAGTTCGGTCGGCTTCTCCTGGTTGCTGCCGACCTTCCAACTGACCGACCGGCCGTTGACCGTGCCGTTGGTGTCGAGGACCCGGCCGGGGAAGGTCACCGATATCTCGAACGACATCAACCGCATGAACGCCTGCTGATTCTGCGGATTCTGTTCCGCCACCTTCCCGCCGTATTTCCTCGGGTCGAGGGGAAGGGTGAAGCGGTAGAGATCGTCCTCCCGGACGAGCCGCACGCTCTCGCTGTTGAAATCGCGCAGCGGGGTGTTCCGATAGGTGATCTGGGAACCGAAGAGCTTGGCGTCCTCGTATCGGGTCTCCTCGCCCGGCGGCAGAGCGGGAATGTTCTTCCGCAGCTCGGCGAAGCCGGCCTCGACGGTGCGGTTGCCCGAGGTCAGCACGCTCTTCTGGGCGGTCAGCAGGAGTTGGCCGTCGACCGTGTCGTCGGCGTTGACGGTCAGCCCGAGATTCAGTTGCATGCAGCCGGTCAGCGCGGCCGCCAGAACGAGACACGCCGCGCCGCGGAGTGTCCTGCCGCGGATGAGTCCCGTATTCATGGGCATAGTGTGTGTGATCCAGATCACTACCAGCAGTCAGCGATCAGTCACAACGAAGTCGCCGATCTTACCTGGCCGCTGTCCCCTTCGGCCGAGGTCGAAAATCGCCGAAATCGATATCCTGAAGGTTTGGCCCA
Organism: Micromonospora sp. NPDC047465; assembly: GCF_040643125.1. Classification (NCBI taxonomy): domain Bacteria; kingdom Bacillati; phylum Actinomycetota; class Actinomycetes; order Micromonosporales; family Micromonosporaceae; genus Micromonospora; species Micromonospora sp. NPDC047465. The sequence continues at coordinate 87,581 of NZ_JBEYTP010000024.1, read as the reverse complement.
AGCTGCCGTTTCTGTCGAGGAGGTGGCGAGGCGGTGGTCGCGCGGGGTGACCCCGCGGACCCGGCGGAACGCCGTGCTCAGCGCGAACGGGCTGCTGTAGCCAACCTTGCGGGCGACCGCGGCCAGGGTGGCGTCCGGCTCGCGGAGCAGGTCGGCGGCGAGCGCCAGCCGCCACCCGGTCAGGAACGTCATCGGCGGCTCGCCGACCAGCTCGGTGAACCGGCGGGCCAGCGCCGCCCGGGACACGCCCACCTCGGCCGCGAGGGAGGCGACCGTCCACGGCCGGGCCGGGTCGTTCTGGAGCAGCCGCAGCGCCGGGCCGACCACCGGATCGGCGGCGGCGACGTACCAGGCGGGTGCGGCGCCGGGGCGGGCGAACCAGGTGCGCAGCGCGGCGATCAGCACCAGGTCGAGCAGCCGGTCCAGGACCGCCTCCTGGCCAGGCGCGTCCCGGGAGACCTCCTCGGCGAGCAGGGGCACCAGCGGGCTGCGCCACTCCTCGCCGCCCACCACCAGCAGCGGCGGCAGGGCGGTGAGCAGCCGTCGGCTCAGCTCCCCGGGAAGCTGGTACGTGCCGGTCAGCAGCACGGTGGCGCCGTCCGAACTCGTGCCCCAGGTGCGTACGCCCAGCGACATCGTCTCGGCCAGCGGCTCCCCGCGCAGCGTGGTGCACCGCTGCCCAGGCTGGATGACCACCTGCGGCGGGGTGGCCGGGTCGTCCGCCACGAGATAGCCGTCGGGCCCGCGCAGCACCGCCACGTCGCCCGGTCCCAGCGCGACGGGCGCGCCGTCGTCGGGCACCACCCAGGCCGCGCCGCGGACCAGGGCGACCACGGTCAGCGGGGCGCGGTCCTCGATGCGCAGCGCGAACGGGGGATCCAGCAGCGACCGGAGCAGGAAGGCGCCCCGGGCCCGCGGCCCGTCGAGCAGCCCGGTGAGCGGATCCATCCCGCGAGCGTAGACGAGCGCGCATGGCGGCCGGCGGGGCCGCGCCGTCGAACGTCTCAGGTGCGGGTCGACCGGGTCATTCGGCGATCGTCAGCCAGTCGGCGGCGCGGTGTCGGATGTCGGCGGGCACCTCGTGCGGGCCCGGGAACTCGTCGTAGGTGACGTCGTAGCCGAGCGAACGCAGCCGGGGCACCAGGCGGCGGCTGCACACGTCGACCGGCAGGACCGGGTCGTCGGCGCCGTGCGAGACGTAGACGCGGGGCCGGCCGTGGGTGACCAGCGGCGCGGCGAAGCCGGGGGAGAAGGCCACCACCGCGTCGACCAGGTCGCCGTTGGTCAGGCCCAGGGAGAGGGCGTACGAGGCGCCGTCGGAAAACCCGCCGAACGCCACCTGCCCGACGGGGTAACCGGCGAAGGCCGTGGCCAGCAGCCCGTCGATCCGTCGGACGTCCACCCCGAAGCCCTCCACGATCAGGTCCCAGCTGCTCGACGCCGCCTGCGGGGCCACCAGCAGCAGTCCGTGCGCGTCGGCGACCGGCAGCAGCAGGTCCACGCCCTGCCGGGCCGAGCCGCCGGCCCCGTGCAGCAGCAGCACCAGCCGGTACGGCCGGCCGTCGACCGGCTCCGGGGCGTACACCATCGCCAGCGGCCCGCCGTCGGCGTCGGTCAGCGTCACCATGCCGGTGGCCGCCCGCGTGACGGGCGGCGCCGGACGCGCGGTGAGCCGGCCGTGCCGTGGGTTCTCCTCCGGCTGCCGGTGCGGCGCGGCGGGTTCGGCCACGGGATCACCGCTCCTCGTCCTCGGCGGGGGTGCGCCAGCGGTTACCCCGCTGCCCCAGGGTTAACCCTGCCGGGCCGCCTCCGGCGCGGCCGGCGGCCCCTGCCGGGCCGGCTCATCCGCTGACCCGGCGGACCAGCCGGGACGGGAACACCGTCGCCGGCGGCACCGGCCGTCCGGCGAGCACGGCGGTCGCCGCCGCCGTGGCGATCTGCCCCACCGGATGGGTCGCCGTGGTCAGCGCGGGGGTGGTCATCGCGGCGAGCGGGATGTCGTCGAACCCGGTGACGGCGACGTCCCCGGGCACCCGGACGCCATCGCCGCGCAGCCCGTCGATCAGGCCCAGCGCGGTCGCGTCGCTGATCCCGACGATCGCGTCCGTGTCCGGCCAGCGCGCCAGCACCTCCCGGGCCGCCGCCCGGCCCCGGCCCGCGCTGAAGTCCCCCGGCACCAGCCGCACCGGCAGGCCCGCGTCGCGCACCACCCGGCGGTACGCGCCCACCGACCGGCCGGCGCAGGGCAGCCAACGGGGGCCGGTCACCATCGCGATGCGGCGGCGGCCGGTGGCGTACAGGTGCCGGACCACGGCCTCCGTGCCGCCGCTGTTGTCCACGTCGAAGGCCGGCACGAGGGCGGAGCCGATGCCGATCGAGGCCACCCGCCCGCGCAGCGCCGCCGGGACCGCCCGGAGCACCGCCTCGGTGGTGTTGACCAGGATGATCCCGCCGACGCCGCCGTCCTCGGCCAGCCGGCGCAGCCCGGCCGGCTCCCGCGTCGAAAGCCAGTGCAGCGCGACCCCGAGCCCGTACGGCGCGCAGACCCGGGCGGCCGCGCCGACCACCCGGTCGACGTACGGGTCGTCGAGGACGGTCGGGGCGACGCCGGACACCGCGACCACCAGCCGCACACCGGTGCCCCGGACCAGCGCGCGGGCGGCCAGGTTCGGTGCGTACCCGAGCCGGTCGGCGGCGGCGGTGACCCGGTCGCGGGCGGTGGACGAGGCGTAGCCGGTGCCGGCGATCACCCGCGAGGCGGTGGCCCGGGAGACGCCCGCCGCCCGGGCGACGTCGTCGAGTGTGGGCGGTCGGCCAGCCGTCGTCATACCTGTCCTCCCCGTGGTCTCCGTCCCCGGCGCGGACGGTCGATGCGCATCATCTCCCTCGCGGGTCGGCGACGGTAGGAGGGTGGGAAGGCGTTGTCCTGGCAGCGCTCTCAGGTGTGGGATCGTGCGGCAGACCGCCCGAGGCGAGAGGACGCCACCGTGAGCCGCACCACTGCCCCGCCCGCCGCGCCGACCCCGGCCGTACCGCGGGCGGTGCTGGCCGCCCGCACCGGCGTGGCGGTCGTGTTCGCGCTCAACGGCCTGGCCGTCGCCTCCTGGTTCTCCCGGGTGCCCGCCGTCCGGGACGCGCTCGGGTTCAGCGCCGGCCGGCTCGGGCTGCTCCTGCTCGCCATGTCCGTCGGCGCGCTGCTCGCGATGCCCACCGCCGGCCTGGTGGCCCAGCGGCTCGGGACGGCCCGCACGGTGGCGCTGTCCACCCTGCTCGTCGCGGCCGGACTGACCGTGGCCGGGGCCGCCGGCCTCGCCGAGTCCCCGGTCGGGGTCGCGGTGGGCCTGTGCGCCCTCGGCTACGGCTCCGGCGCCTGCGACGTCGCGATGAACGTGGAGGGCGCGGCGGTCGAGCGGCGGCTGGGGCGTACGGTCATGCCCCGCTTCCACGCCGCGTGGAGCCTCGGTTCCGTGGCCGGCGCCGGGCTCGGCGCCGGGGCCGCCCGCCTCGGCGCGCCGGTCGCCGCCCACCTCGCGGCGGTGGCGGCGGTGGTGCTGCTCGGCACGCTGCTGGCCGTCCGGTCGTTCCTGCCGGCCGCCGGGTCCGGGACCGCACCGGCCGCCCGCCGGCGCGATCTGCTCGCCGCCTGGCGGGAGCCGCGCACCCTGCTCGTCGGCGTGCTGGTGCTGGTGGCGGCGTTCGTCGAGGGCAGCGCCAACGACTGGCTGGCTGTCGCCTTCATCGACGGACACGGCCTCAGCGAGGCGGCCGGGGCGGCCGTGTTCGGGGTCTTCGTCGTCGGCATGACCCTCGGCCGCACGGCGGGCACCGTCGCGCTGGACCGGTGGGGGCGGGTGCCCGTGCTGTCCGGCGCGATCCTGCTCGCCACGGTCGGCGCGGCCGTGGCGGTGCTCGCCGGCTCCGGGCCCGTGGCGGTCGTCGGCGTCGCGCTTTGGGGAATCGGCGCGTCGCTCGGCTTCCCGGTGGGGATGAGCGCGGCGGCCGACGACGAGGACCGCGCGCCAGCGCGCGTCAGCGTGGTCGCCGTGATCGGCTACACGGCGTTCCTCGCCGGTCCGCCGCTGCTCGGCCTGCTCGGCGACCGCGTCGGCACGCTGCGCGCCCTGCTCGTGGTGCCGCTGTTGCTGCTGCCCACCCTCGCACTGGTGCCGGCCACCCGCCCGCCGTCGCGCTGACGCGGCATCCCCCGCAGGGCACTCACACCCGGCTCGCAGCCGCCTCCCAGGAAGCGGTGCTGCACTGGGAGGACGCCGAGGAGAGGAGCGGGGATGGGCTGGTTCAGTCGACGGTCGCGCGGCACCGACGCGGCCCCCACGAAGCTCGACCGCGAGGCGACCCGCGAGGACCTGGCCGCGCTGGAGGCGTTCGTCACCAGCCGCCGGGGCGTGGAGTTCTACCTGGAACCGGAGACCACGGCGACCGACACCACCGTGGTGGCGATCGCCCACGACGGCGAGTGGATTCGCCGCCGCACCGGCTCGCCGCGCGCCGCCGGGTCGATCGCCCGCAAGCACGCGGTGCCGCTGTACGAGGCCGCCCGCACCGGCTACCCGGAGCGGATGCGGGCCTGGAACCGGGCCCACCCGGAGCGCCGCGTCCGCTGAACGTGGCGCCGCCGCGGCGTCACCGCGCGGCGGCGACCGCAGCGCGTGCCTCGTCCAGCGTCATCGGCGGCTGGTGGCTCGCGACGTACCAGTGGACGTCGTCGGCCAGCAGTCGGCTTACCAGGGCGAGGTCGGGCCGGTCCTCGGGGGTGCGCAGGTGCGCCGGCGGCGGATAGAAGCAGTCGCCGAGCAGCAACACGCCCGAGTCCGGCACCGCCACCACCGTCGAGTCCGGCGCGTGGGCGCCCCCGACGTGCCGCACCCGCACGCCGACCGACAGGTCCAACTCGTCGGTGAAGGTCCGGGTCGGCGGCAGCACCGCGAAGCCGTCCCACGAGTCGACCGCCAGCGCCCGGGCCCGGAAACTCGGGCCGAGCCGCGGATTCGCCCGCACCTGGTCCCGCAGGTACCGATGGCTCCACGGCCGGGCCGCCTCCGCACGCAGCAGCCGCTCGCCGGCGACGTGGCCGACGATCTCCACGCCGGGCCAGGCGCAGGCGCCCCACACGTGGTCCCAGTGGTGGTGCGTGTAGACCAGCCAGCGGGGCGGGGGCAACCCGGCGGCAGCCAGCGCGGACCGGATCTCCCGGGCGTGCGCGGGGCTCTGCCCTGCGTCGACCAGCACGCTGCCCCGGTCGTCGGCGACCAGGGCGACGCCGGCCTGGACGGCTTCCGGGTCCGGATCACCCGGGCAGAGCCAGACCCGACCGGCGAGGTGCTGGAACGTTACGGTGGCCATGGCGCACAACCTTCCTGGACTCCGGACAACGCTTCGGACTGGCGCCCGATCGTAGGTGCTGGAGGCTCGGCGGCTGTCCCTAGGTCAGGAGCGCGCGTCCCGCCCGTCCGTGCCGGGCAGCTGTCGTCGGCCGCCCCTGCCCGGCGGCGCCATCCGGGGGGACGGGGCGGGCGGTAGGGTGTCCGGCATGGCTGACCGGTCGTCGGCCCTGGGCCGTCCCTTCTGGAGATTCTGGAGCGCCGCCGCCCTGGCCAACCTGGGCGACGGCATCCGCGTGGCGGCGTTCCCGCTCCTCGCCGCCGCGCTGAGCGACGACCCGGTGGCGGTGGCCGCCGTGGCCGCGGCGCAGTTCCTGCCCTGGTTGGTCACCGGCCTGTTCGCCGGAGCGCTCGCCGACCGCAGGGCAGCCCGGGAGATCATCGCCGCCGCCGACGTGGGCCGGGTCCTGGTCCTGTCGACGTTGGCCCTGGCCGTCGCGACGGCCAGGGCGCCGATCGGCCTCGTTGTCGTCGCCGCGTTCCTGCTCGGCGTCGGCGAGACCCTGCGCGACACCGCCGCCCAGACCGCCGTGCCCCGGCTGGTGGACGACGCGCAGCTGGAGAAGGCCAACGGTCGTCTCGTGGCGGGCGAGATCGTGGGCAACGAGTTCGTCGGCCCGCCGGTCGGCGCGCTGCTGTTCGTCGCGGGCGCGGCACTGCCGTTCGCCGTCAACGGTGCCTCCCTCGCGTTGGCCGTCATGCTCGTGCTGTCCCTGCCGCTGACCCTCGCCCGCCCGGCCCCGGAGCGGTCGGGAGCCGGTGCCGGCGAGCCGTCCGGCGGCGCGGCCGTCCCCGCCCGGGACGGGGCGCTCGCCGGGCTGCGGTGGCTGGCCCGGCAGTCAGTCCTCCGTACGCTCGTGCTCGTCGGCGCGGCCGTCGCCGCCGCGGACAGCGCCTGGTTCGCGATCTTCGTGCTGTACGCGCGGGGCAGCCTCGGCCTTGGCGCGCTCGGCTTCGGCCTGCTGCTGGCCACCGGCGCGGGCGGCGGCCTCGTCGGCTCCCTCGTCGCCGACCGGCTGATCGCCCGCTTCCGGCACCGGCACGTGCTGACGTGGTCGATGGCGGTCACCGCCGGAGCGCCGGCGCTCCTGGTCGTCGCGCCGCACCGGGTCGCCGCCGTGGTCGTTGTCGTCAGCACCAGCGCGGCGTTCGCCGTCCTCAACGTGGCCGCGCTGTCGCTCCGGCAGCGCCTCGTGCCCGGCGACCTGCTCGGCCGGGTGGTCGCCGCCTCCCGGGTCCTCACCTACGGCTGCACCGCGCTGGGGGCGCTCGCCGGCGGCGCGCTGGCCGCCGGCCTGGGCCTGGACGCGCCGTTCCTGCTCAGCGGCGCCGTCGCGGTGGCCGCGACCGTCGCCTGGAGCGTCGCGTCCCGGCCCTCCGCGCCGGCCGACCCGGCCTGACGGAGCCGCCGGCCCGCACCGCCCCGGCGACCCGGGCCGGCGGGCGCGAACGGTCGGCTCACCGGCAGGGTCGTGCCTGTCGTCAGCCGCGCCCGTGACGTCCGAGTCCGACGAGCCGGGCCACGAGGACGGCGGCGCAGCCGAGCGTCGCGGTGACCAGCAGCACCAGGAACGTCGGATAGATGTACGCCACCTGGATCCAGGCGACGTCGCGACCCCGGTAGAGCCAACCGACCACCCGGTGGATCGAGGCGAGCAGCGGCAGCGGCGCGAGCAGCGGAAGCAGCCGCACCAGCGTCCAGGAGCGTACCGCCCGGCCGGCGGCCCAGCGGCGTGACCGGAGCACGCCCCGGCCGGCGAGTGCGGCGGAGGCGACCGCCAGCACCAGCAGCACGGCGTCGACGACCACGAGCGGCGTGCCCGCCGAGGGCGCCGACGTTCCCTCTATCAGCGCGATGAGCCGCTCGGCGAGGGCCGACGCGTGGCCGTACGCCAGTCCGGTGTTCGCCATGACCGCGACCCCGTAGCGGGACGCGGGCAGCAGCGCCTGGTACGCCGTCGAGGTGAACAGGTCACCGCTGTGCGCGATCATCGGCGCCCCCGACCCGGTCTTCTCCACAAACCAGCCGAGGGCGTAGGAGTCGGAGACCGCGGACGGGCGGTGCAGCGTGGCGAGGCCCGCCGGGGAGACGACCGCCGTGCCGTCCGGACCGCGACCCTGGTTGCCCTGCGCGATCAGCCACGCCGCCATGTCGCGCGCCGAGCTGAGCACCCCGCCGGAGCCGTTGCCGAAGGCCGGCGGCTCGGGCAGGGCGACCGGCCTGCCGAGGATCATGAGGTGGCCGCGCGCGCTCGACGGCAGGTCGGCGGCCACGTCGAGGGTGCGACTGTCGGTCATGCCGAGCGGGGCGAAGACCCGCGTCCGCAGGTACTCGTCGAACGGCAGCCCGCTGACCACCTCGACGAGTCGCGCGGCCACCTGGAAGTTCGGGTTGTGGTACTCCCACCTGGTGCCGGGGGCGGCGGCCAACCGGGCCGTACGCATCCCCGCGACGGCCTCCCGCAGCGAACCCGGCTGCCGCCTGCTGAACGCGGGGAACGTCGTGTCCGACATCCCGGAGGTCTGGTCGAGCAGCTGCCGCACGGTGATCCGGACCGCCCGGGGATCGGCCATCGTGAACTCCGGCAGGTGCCGGTGGACCGGCCCGTCGAGTTCCACCCGGCCCGCCTCGACCAGCTGCATCACGGCGAGGGCGGTGAACGACTTGCTCACCGACGCCACGGCCATCGGGGTGTGCGCCGTGATCGGGTCGCCGGCGGGGGTGCGGCCGTACCCGGCGGCGTGCACCACCTCGGTCCCCCGGGTGACGGCCACCGCGACGCCGGGCAGCCCGGTGGCGTCGCGGTACTGGCGGACGGCGGCGTCGACGGCGGCGACGTCGATCCCGACCGGGGGCGCGGCCGGGGCTGCCGGGGCGGGCGACGCGGCGAGCGCCACCGCACCGGCCAGGACGAGGAGTCGCGTGATCATGGTCGGAGTCTCGGCCGGTCGGGGACCCCGCACATCGGATCGTGGTCCGAACCCGGGATCGGACCGTGGTCCGACGCCCGGCGGCCGGCCGGTGGATACGGTGGTCCGGTGGTCACCTCGGGGCGGCTCGGGCTGCGGCAGTTGATGGCGTTCGACGCGCTGGTGGGCGTCGCCCTCGTGCTCCTCACGGTGTTCCGGACGCCCGGCGCCCCGGCGCTCGCCGGTGGCCTGGCGGTGCTGTTCGGGGCTCCGCTCGCCGTCCGCCGGCGCTGGCCGGCGCCGGTGCTCGCCGTCGTGGTGCTGGCGGGGGCGGTGGCGGTCGCCGTCGGGGTGGCCGGCGACGCGGTGGTGTTCGCGGTCGCGTTCGCGCTCTACCCGGTCGCGCTGGCCACCTCCACCCGGGACGGCGTGTCGGCGCTCGTCGTGGTGCTGGCCGCCCTCACGGGCGCGGGGCTGGCGGGCGGCACGGTCCCCGGGCTGCCGATCGTTTCGACCCGGGCGGGGGAGGAGTCGTTCGCCGCCACGCCGGTCCCGGTCCTGCTCTACGCCGCGACCGTCGTCGCCGCTTCGTGGACGCTCGCCCGTGCGGTGCGCGCCCGTCGACGTCACATCGCCCAACTCGCCGCGTCGCGTGCCGACCAGGCGGTGGCCGAGGAACGGTTGCGCATCGCCCGGGACATCCACGACGTGGTCGGGCACAGCCTCAGCCTGATCGCCATGAAGGCGGCCGTCGCCAACCACCTGGCGGACAGCCATCCCGAGCAGGGCCGGGCCGCCCTGGGCACGATCGAGCGGGTCAGCCGGAGCGCGCTCGACGACATCCGGGTCGTGCTCGGCGCGCTGCGCGACCCGGCCGACACCGCGCCGAGCTTCGCCGAACTCGACCGGCTGGTCGAGGCCGTCCGGTCCGCCGGTGTCACCGTCGACGTCGACCGGGCGGCCGACCTGGCCCGGGTGCCCGCGGCCGTGCAGGCTTCGGCGTACCGCATCGTGCAAGAGGCGCTCACCAACGTGCTGCGCCATGCCGGCCCGACCCGCTGTCGGCTCGCCGTGGCGGTCGAGCCCGGGGTGCTGGCCGTCGCCGTCGTCGACGACGGGGGGTCGGGGCGCGCCGTCGGGCCGCCCGGCCACGGGCTGCGGGGCATGCGCGAGCGTGCCGTGATGCACGGCGGCACCGTGGAGGCCGGCGTCGAGCCCGGCGGCGGCTTCGCCGTGCGCGCCCGGCTGCCGTTCACCCCGGCGGTGTCGGACGATGGGTGAGCCCGTACGCGTGCTCCTGGCCGACGACGACGTGCTGCTGCGCGGCACCCTGCGGCTGCTGGTCGACGCCACCCCGGGAATGACCGTGGTGGCCGAGGCGGGCACCGGGCGGGCGGCCGTCGAACTCGCGAGGACGCATGCGCCCGAGGTGGTCCTGATGGACGTCCAGATGCCCGAGATGGACGGCATCACCGCCACCGAGCACGTCACCGCCGGCCGGGACGCGCCCCGGGTGCTCGTCCTCACCACCTTCGACCTCGACGATCACGTGTACCGGGCGCTGCGGGCCGGGGCGAGCGGCTTCCTGCTCAAGGACACGTCCCCCGTACGGCTGCTCGACGCGATCAGGGTGGTCGCCGCGGGCGAGGCGCTGCTGGCCCCCAGCGTCACCCGTCGGCTCATCGCCGAGTTCACCCGGATGCCGGCGGCCCGACGGGTGCCGGGACGGCTCGACGGGGTGACCCCGCGGGAGCGGGAGGTGTTGACGTTGATCACCCGCGGGATGTCCAACACCGAGATCGAGCAGCACCTGCACCTCAGCCGGGGCACCGTCAAGACGCACATCGGCCGGTTGATGACGAAGCTGGGCGTCCGCGACCGGGCGCAACTGGTGATCGCGGGCTACGAGTCGGGGCTCGCCGACCGGTGAGGTGACGTCGACCGTCGTGAACGCCGCGCCGGCCCGGCGGGTCGGCGTCCGATCCCGCCGCGTTGACCCGGGCACCGGGGGTGTGGCAGCATTCGCGGCCTGACGGCAGTGAAGGAAGCCGGTGCGATTCCGGCGCGGTCCCGCCACTGTCACCGGGGAGCGATCCCCCCTCGTGAGTCACGGCCGTGCGTGCGCGGTTGGAAGACCGGGGGTGAGCGTCGATCCGGGAGCCAGGATACTTCGGCCGTCGGGAGTGACCCCAGGGCGTGGACACCCGAGGAGGACCCGATGACGCACCGCGTCTCCGCCATCGACGATCATCGTCGCATCGTGCCCGGCCGCGCCAGCGCGCCGGCGAGCAGCCGCGTTTCCGCAGCCCCGTCCGGCCGCCGCGCCGCGCGTCCGGCCGGCCGTGGTGTGCCCGCCCCCGGCCGCCCCGCAGCGGTCGGACGCGTCGCCCGTCCCTGACGCCCGCACCGCGCCGCCCGACCCCGCCGGCCCGCCGGTGAGCCGCTCCCCGGCCCGCCGTACCCGCTGAACCGCGCCCACCCTCGTACCGCCCGATCGTCCTCGCGTCGATCCGGGCGTCACTCTCCGGAGCCGTCCGTGCGCATCCTGCTGCTGTCCACCGCCGACACCGACCTGCTCGCCGCCCGCGCCAGCGGCGCCGACTACCGCCTCGCCAACCCCGCCCGGGTCGCCGCCGACGCCGTGCCCGCGCTGCTCGACGGCGTGGACCTCGCGGTCGTACGCCTGCTCGGCGGCCGGCAGGCGTGGCCGGACGGGCTCGCCACGGTGCTGGCCTCCGGCGTGCCCACGGTCGTGCTCAGCGGCGAGGCCCTGCCGGACGCGGAGCTGATGGCGGCCTCCACCGTCCCCGCCGGAGTGGCCACCCAGGCGCTGGCCTACCTGGTCGAGGGCGGCCCCGGGAACCTCGCCCAGCTCGCCCGGTTCCTCTCCGACACGGTGCTGCTCACCGGCGAGGGGTTCGCCCCGCCCGCGCCCACCCCGACGTACGGCGTCCACGGCGACCGTCCCGTGCGGCCCGACCGGCCGACCGTCGGGATCGTCTTCTACCGGGCGCACGCCCTCGCCGGCAACACCGGCTTCGTCGACGCCCTCGCCGACGCCGTCGACGCGGCCGGCGGCAACCCGCTGCCGATCTTCTGCGGCTCGCTGCGCGGCCTCACCGCCGGCGCGGGACCGCTCGGGCTCTTCGGCCGCTGCGACGCCCTGCTGGTCACCGTGCTCGCCGCCGGCGGCACGGTCGCCGCCGACGCCTCCGGCGGGGGCGACGAGGACGCCTGGGACGTGGGCGCGCTCGCCGCCCTCGACGTGCCGGTGATCCAGGCGCTCTGCCTCACCAGCACCCGCGAGCAGTGGGCCGGCAGCGACGCCGGACTGTCCCCGCTGGACGCCGCGATGCAGGTGGCCATCCCCGAGTTCGACGGCCGGATCGTCACCGTGCCGTTCTCGTTCAAGCGGATCGACGCCGACGGGCTCTCCAGCTACGTCGCCGACCCGGAGCGGGCCGCCCGGGTGGCCGGCATCGCCGTGCGGCACGCCCGCCTGCGACACGTGCCCAACGCCGACAAGCGGCTCGCGGTCGTGCTCAGCTCCTACCCGACGAAGCACTCCCGGGTCGGCAACGCCGTCGGCCTGGACACCCCGGCCTCGGCGGTCCGGCTGCTCGCCGCCCTCGCCGAGGCCGGCTACCACCTCGGCGACGCCCCGGTGCCCGACGACGGGGACGCGCTCATCCACGCCCTCATCGCCGCCGGGGGACACGACGTCGAGTGGCTCACCCCGGAACAGCTCGCCGCAGCCGAGGCACGGGTGCCCGGGGCGACGTACCGGCGCTGGTTCGACCAGGCGCCGGCGGAACTGCGGGAGCGGATGCTCGCCCACTGGGGGGAGCCGCCCGGCGGGCTCTACACCGACGGCGGGGACATCGTGCTGGCCGGGCTGCGCTTCGGCAACGTGGTGCTGCTGATCCAGCCGCCGCGCGGCTTCGGCGAGAACCCGATCGCCATCTACCACGACCCGGACCTGCCGCCCAGCCACCACTACCTGGCCGCGTACCGCTGGCTGGCCGCGCCCGCCACCGACGGCGGCTTCGGCGCGGACGCGGTGGTGCACCTGGGCAAGCACGGCACCCTGGAGTGGCTGCCCGGCAAGGGTCTCGGGCTGGCCGCCGACTGCGCCCCCGACGCCGTCCTCGGCGACCTGCCGCTGGTCTACCCGTTCATCGTCAACGACCCCGGCGAGGGCACCCAGGCCAAGCGCCGCGCGCACGCCGTCGTCGTCGACCACCTGGTGCCGCCGATGGCCCGCGCCGAGACGTACGGCGACCTGGCGAAGCTGGAGCAACTGCTCGACGAGTACGCCACCGTGCAGGCGCTCGACCCCGCGAAGGTGCCCACCGTGCAGGCGCAGATCTGGGCCCTGGTGCGCGCCGCGGAGCTGCACCACGACCTGCACGCCGAGGACATGCCGGCCGCCGAGGACTTCGACGACTTCGTGCTGCACCTCGACGGGTACCTCTGCGAGGTCAAGGACGTGCAGATCCGCGACGGCCTGCACATCCTCGCCGCCGCGCCCACCGGCGAGCCCCGGGTCAACCTCGTCCTCGCCGTGCTGCGCGCCCCGCAGGTCTGGGGCGGCACCCGCGCCCTGCCCGGCCTGCGCCAGGCCCTCGCCGCCGCGTACGGGCTCGACGAGCAGGCGCTGCTCGCCGCGCCGGGCCGGCGGCTGGCGCTGCCCGAGGCGCTGACCGACACCGTCGACGGGCCGGCCGGCACCGCCGCCGACGCCGTCGACCTGATCGAGGCCCTCGCGCGCCGGCTGGTCGTCGGCATGGAGACCCTCGGCTGGGACGCCGACAAGGTCGACGCCGTGGTCGAGGAGGTCACCGGCCGGGCCGTCCCGGACGCCGCCGCCGTGCTCCGCTTCGCCGCCACCGAGCTGGTGCCCCGGCTGGACCGCACGACCGACGAGATCGACCGGGTGGTGGGCGCGCTCGACGGGCGGTTCGTGCCGCCCGGCCCGTCCGGCTCGCCCACCCGGGGCCTGGTCAACGTGCTCCCCACCGGCCGGAACTTCTACTCCGTCGACCCCAAGGCGATCCCCAGCCGCAACGCCTGGGACGTCGGGGTGGCCCTGGCCGACTCACTGCTCGCCCGGCACCTCGCCGACACCGGGGAGTACCCGCGCTCCGTCGGCCTGACCGTCTGGGGCACCAGCGCCATGCGCACCCAGGGCGACGACGTCGCCGAGGTGCTCGCGCTGCTCGGCTGCCGCCCCACCTGGGACGACCGCTCCCGCCGGGTCACCGGCGTCGAGGTGGTGCCGCCGGCCGAGCTGGGCCGCCCCCGCGTCGACGTCACCGTGCGGATCTCCGGCTTCTTCCGGGACGCCTTCCCGCACGTGGTCGCGCTCATCGACGACGCGGTGCGGCTGGTCGCCGCCCTGGACGAGCCCGCCGAGCAGAACTTCGTCCGCGCGCACGTCGCCGCCGACCTCGCCGAGCACGGCGACGAGCGGCGGGCCACCGCCCGCGTCTTCGGCTCCAAGCCGGGCGCGTACGGGGCCGGGCTGCTGCCGCTGATCGACTCCCGCAACTGGCGCAGCGACGCCGACCTCGCCGAGGTGTACGCCGTCTGGGGCGGCTACGCCTACGGCCGGGGGCTGGACGGGCGGGAGGCGCGCGCCGACATGGAACGCTCCTTCGCCCGGATCGCGGTGGCGGTGAAGAACCAGGACACCCGCGAGCACGACATCGTCGACTCCGACGACTACTTCCAGTACCACGGCGGGATGGTGGCGATGGTCCGTCACCTCACCGGCGCCGCCCCGGCCGCGTACGTGGGCGACTCGGCGATGCCGCACGACGTACGTACCCGCACCCTCGGCGAGGAGACCCGGCGGGTGTTCCGCGCCCGGGTGGTCAACCCGAAGTGGATCGCCGCGATGCGCCGGCACGGCTACAAGGGCGCGTTCGAGCTGGCCGCCACCGTGGACTACCTGTTCGGCTACGACGCCACCGCCGGCGTCGTCGACGACTGGATGTACGAGCACCTGGCCGCCGCGTACGTCTTCGACGAGACCACCCGGGAGTTCCTGGAGCAGTCGAACCCGTGGGCGCTGCGCGGCATCACCGAGCGGCTCCTCGAGGCGGCCGACCGGGGCCTGTGGGCCGCGCCCGAGCCGACCACCCTGGACCGGCTCCGCGAGACGTACCTGGCCAGCGAGGGCGACCTGGAGGAACGGCAGTGAGCGCGAGGAGT
>NZ_JBEYTP010000024.1:0-72958 GCF_040643125.1 Micromonospora sp. NPDC047465 | reverse complement strand
GTGAGCCGGTCCTGCGAGCCCCGCAGTCGCGAACGGAAGGCGACACGGTGAGCGCGAGGAGTGAGCCGGTCCTGCGAGCCCCGCAGTCGCGAACGGAAGGCGACACGGTGAGCGCGAGGAGTGAGCCGGTCCTGCGAGCCCCGCAGTCGCGAACGGGAGGCGGCGCAGTGAGCGCCTATCCGTTCAGCGCGGTGCTGGGCATGGACGACATGCGGCTCGCCCTGCTGCTCAACGCGGTCTCCCCGGCGATCGGCGGGGTGCTCGTCCGCGGCGAGAAGGGCACCGCCAAGTCGACGGCCGTGCGGGCCCTGGCCGCGCTGCTGCCGCCCGTGGACCGGGTGGCCGGCTGCCGCTTCGCCTGCGACCCCGCCGCCCCCGACCCGTCCTGCCCGGACGGCCCGCACCCCGACGGGCCGGCCGCCGAGCGGCGTCCCGCCCGGCTGGTGGAGCTGCCGGTCGGCGCGGCCGAGGACCGGGTGGTCGGCTCGCTCGACCTGGAGAAGGCGCTCGGCGAGGGCGTCCGCGCCTTCGAGCCGGGCCTGCTCGCCGCCGCCCACCGCGGCGTGCTCTACGTCGACGAGGTCAACCTGCTCCACGACCACCTGGTGGACCTGCTCCTCGACGCCGCGGCGATGGGCCGTTGCCACGTGGAGCGGGAGGGCGTCTCGGTCAGCCACGCGTCCCGGTTCCTGCTGGTCGGCACGATGAACCCGGAGGAGGGGGAGCTGCGCCCGCAGCTGCTGGACCGGTTCGGGCTGACCGTGGAGGTCGGGGCCAGCCGCGACCCGGCCGTACGCGTCGAGGTGGTCCGCCGCCGGCTCGCCGCCGACGCCGACCCGGCCGGCTTCGCCGCCCGCTGGGCCGACGCCGACGCGCAGGTCGCCCGCCGGGTCGCCGCCGCCCGGCAGCGGCTGGAGCGGGTGCTGCTGCCCGACGCCGCGCTGCGCCGGATCGCCGAGGTGTGCGCGGCGTTCGACGTGGACGGCATGCGCGCCGACATCGTCACCGCCCGCACCGCGCTGGCGCACGCCGCCTGGCACGGCCGGGACGTGGTCACGGTGGAGGACGTCCGGGTCGCCGCCCGGCTGGCGCTGCCGCACCGCCGCCGCCGGGACCCGTTCGACACGCCCGGACTGGACGAGAAGCGCCTCGACGAGGCCCTGGACCGGGCCGGCGACGACGATCCCGACGACCCGGGTGGCCCCGGCGGTCCCGGCGACGGCCCGTCCGGCGGGCCCGACGGTCCCGGCCCGCACGGCGGCCCGGGCGGCCCCGGCCGCACCCCTGACGACGGCGGATCCGGCGGGACACCGCCGGCCGGTCGCGACGAGCCGGGCCCCGGGCGCGGCGAGGCCGCCGACGGGGACGGCGGCGACGGCCCGGTGCCCGACAGCGGCGACCCGGCGCAGGGCCGGTACGACGACGACCCGCCCGGCCCGGCCGACGGAGGCCCGGTCGATGGCGGCGGTCCCGGGCCGACCGGCTCGGCGGACGGCCGGCCCGGCGCCGGCGGGCAGGCGGTGGCCGTACCCCGGCAGGGGCTCAAGGCGCGGCTGCTCACCGCGCCCGGGATCGGCGACGGGGTGCCCGGCCGACGCTCCCGCGCCCGCACCGGGCGGGGCCGCACCACCGGGGCACGGGTGCCGGCCGGCCGGGCCGGGGCGCTGCACCTGCCGGCGACCCTGCGAGCCGCCGCCCCGCACCAGGGCGCCCGGGGGCGCGTCGCCGGGCCGCTGCGGCTGCGCCCCGACGACGTCCGCGAGGCCGTCCGCGAGGGACGCGAGGGCAACCTGGTGCTCTTCGTGGTCGACGCCAGCGGCTCGATGGGCGCCCGGGCGCGGATGGCCGCCGTCAAGGGCGCCGTGCTCGCCCTGCTCACCGACGCCTACCAGCGCCGGGACAAGGTCGCGGTGGTCGCCTTCCGGGGAGCCGCCGCGCAGACCCTGCTGCCGGCCACCTCCTCGGTGCTCGCGGCCTCGACGCGGCTGGCCGAGCTGCCCACCGGCGGGCGTACGCCGCTGGCCGAGGGGCTGCTCGCCGCCGCCGACCTGCTGCGGGTGGAGCGGCTGCGCGATCCGCGCCGCCGCCCCCTGGTGCTGGTCGTCACCGACGGCCGCGCCACCGCCGGGGAGCGCCCGCTCGACCGGTCGGCCCGCGCGGCGGCCGTGCTCGCCGCCACCGGCGCCCCCTGCGTCGTCGTGGACTGCGAGAGCGGCCCCGTCCGCCTCGGCCTGGCCCGCCGCCTCGCCGCCCAACTCGGCGCCGACCACCACCGGCTCGAGGAGGTCGCCACCGCCCCCCTCACCGACCTCGCCGCCGCCACCGCCGTGGCGCAGAACAGGAGTGTTGCCTGATGCCGCAGGGGAAGCCGTCCCACGTGCCCGCCGACGGGTTGACCACGCGGCAGCGACGCAACCGGCCGCTGCTGCTGGTCCACACCGGACAGATGAAGGGGAAGTCGACCGCCGCGTTCGGGCTGGCGCTGCGCGCCTGGACCGCCGGGCTGCCGATCGGGGTGTTCCAGTTCGTCAAGAGCGCCAAGTGGCGGGTGGGCGAGGAGAACGCCTTCCGCGCCCTCGGCGAGGTGCACGAGCGCACCGGGCAGGGCGCCCCGGTGGCCTGGCACAAGATGGGCGAGGGCTGGTCCTGGATCCAGCGCGGCGGCGAGGCCGACCACGCCGCCGACGCCCTGGAGGGCTGGCGGCAGATCCAGCGCGACCTGGCCGCCGAGCGCTACGGCCTGTACGTGCTCGACGAGTTCACCTACCCGATGAAATGGGGCTGGGTGGACGTCGACGAGGTGGTCGACACCCTCGCGAACCGCCCCGGGTTCCAACACGTCGTCGTCACCGGCCGCGACGCCGACCCGCGCCTGGTCGACGCCGCCGACCTGGTCGCCGAGCTGACGAAGGTCAAGCACCCGATGGACGCCGGCCAGAAGGGCCAGAAGGGCATCGAGTGGTGACGGTCGAGCCGGGGGCGCCGTGGGCGCTGCCCCGGGTGGTGGTCGCCGCACCCGCCAGCGGGCACGGCAAGACCACCGTCGCCACCGGGCTGCTCGCCGCGCTGCGCCGCCGTGGCCTGGTCGTCAGCCCGCACAAGGTCGGCCCGGACTACATCGACCCCGGCTACCACGCGCTCGCCGCCGGTCGCCCCGGCCGCAACCTCGACCCGTGGCTGGTCGGCGAGGAGCGGATCGCGCCGCTGCTGCGGCACGGCGCCGCCACCCCGACGCCCGCCGACATCGCCGTGGTCGAGGGGGTGATGGGGCTGCACGACGGCGCGGTCGGCCGCCGCGGGTACGCCTCCACCGCGCACGTCGCCCGGCTCGTTGACGCGCCGGTGCTGCTGGTGCTGGACACCACCGCGCAGGGCCGTTCCGCCGCCGCGCTCGCCCTGGGCATGGCCGCGTTCGACCCCGGCGTGCGGATCGGCGGGGTGATCCTCAACCGGGTCGGCTCTGCCCGGCACGAGTCCCTGCTGCGCGACGCCCTCGCCGAGGTGGACGTGCCGGTGCTCGGGGCGGTCAGCCGCGCCGCCGAGGTCGCCGCCCCGGCGCGTCACCTCGGGCTGGTGCCCGTCGCCGAGCGGGCGCCGGAGTCGCTGGCCATCGTGGCCGCCCTCGCCGACCTCGTGGCGTCCACCGTGGACCTCGACGCGGTGCTCGACCTGGCCCGCACCGCCGGGCCGCTGAGCGTGCCCGCCTGGGACCCGGCCGCCGCCGTCGGCGGCCCCGTCGGCGGCGAGCGTCCGGTGGTCGCGGTCGCCGGTGGGCCGGCCTTCACCTTCTCCTACGCCGAGACCGCCGAGCTGCTCGCCGCCGCCGGCGCCGCCGTCGTCCCCTTCGACCCGTTGCGCGACGCCGGCCTGCCCGCCGGCACCCGCGCGGTGGTCGTCGGCGGCGGCTTCCCCGAGGCGTACGCGCCGCAGCTCGCCGACAACGCCACCCTCCGCGCCGAGCTGGCCGGCTTCGACGGACCGGTCGTCGCCGAGTGCGCCGGGCTGCTCTACCTCGGCCGGTCCCTCGACGGCGTGCCCATGTGCGGCCGGCTCGACCTCACCGCCCGGATGACCGACCGGCTCACCCTCGGCTACCGGGACGCCGTCGCCGTCACCGGCTCCCCGCTGCACCGCCCCGGCGAGCCGGTACGCGGCCACGAGTTCCACCGCACCGCCACCGACCCGGGGCACGGCGACCGGCCGGCGTGGCGCTGGGACGGCGCCGACCACGGCTTCGTCGCCGGCCGGGTGCACGCCTCCTACCTGCACACCCACTGGGCCGGGCACCCGTACGCCGCCCGCCGCCTGGTCGAGGCGGCGAGCCGGTGACCGCGCAGGAGCACGGCGAGCGGGTGGCCGGGCACGACGGCGGCGAGCCGGTGAGCGCGCGCGGCGGGACGCCGGGCGGGGACGCCCCCACCGCCACGCTGACCGGGGTGGGGGTCGGTCCCGGCGACCCGGAACTGCTCACCCTCCGGGCGGTCCGGGTGCTGGCCGAGGCCGACCACGTGTTCGTACCGGTGATGGACCGCCTCGCCGCGGACGGCGACGCGCCGCCCGGGCGGGCCGAGACCACCGTGGCCGCGCACGTCGCGCCGGACCGGCTGCGCCGGCTGCCGTTCGCCCTCGACGACCGGGGCGGGGTGACCGCGCGCCGGGAACGGGCGTGGGACGAGGCCGCGCGGGCCGTGGTGGAGGCGGTCGACGGCGGCGCCCGCGCCATCGCCTTCGCCACCATCGGCGACCCGAACGTCTACTCCACCTTCGGCTACCTGGCGCAGACCGTCCGCGCCCGCCGCCCGGCGGTCGAGGTGCGCACGGTCCCCGGGATCACCGCCATGCAGGACCTGGCGGCGCGCAGCGGCGTCCCGCTCTGCGAGGGGCGGGAGCCGCTGACCCTGCTGCCGGCCACCGCCGGGCTGGCGCTCTTCGCCGACGCGCTCGCCGGCCCCGGCACCGTCGTGGCCTACAAGGGCTGGCGGCGGCACGCCGAGCTGGTCGCCGAGCTGCGCCGGCAGGGCCGCCTCGGCGACGCCGTGCTGGGCCGGGGCCTCGGGCTGCCCGACGAGCGGATCGGCCCCGTCGCCGACGCCGCCGACGACCTGCCGTACCTGTCGACGCTGCTGGTCCCCGCCCGCCGGGACCGTAGGGGAGGAAAACTGTGACCACCGCGCCGATCGCGGACCGCGCCGACGACGGCGGGCCGACCAGCACGGGCAAGGTGTGGTTCGTCGGGGCCGGCCCCGGCGCGGCCGACCTGCTGACCCTGCGCGCCGCCCGGGTGATCGGGGCGGCCGACGTGGTGGTCTGGGCGGCCAGCCTGGTCCACGCCGACGTGCTCGCCCACGCCCGCCCCGACGCGGAGATCGTCGACTCGTCGCGGCTGCCGATCGAGGGGGTGCTGCCGCTCTACCGGCGGGCCGCCGCCGAGGGGCTGACCGTGGCGCGGATCCACTCCGGCGACCCGGCGCTGTGGGGCGCGGTGCAGGAGCAGCTCGACCTGTGCCGGGCGCTCGGGCTGGCCGTCGAGATCGTCCCGGGCGTCTCGTCGTTCACCGCCGTCGCGGCGATCGTCGGCCGGGAGCTCACCATCCCCGAGGTCGCCCAGTCGGTGATCCTGACCCGGCTGGAGGGCGGCAAGACCCCGATGCCGCCGGGCGAGCGGGTCCGCGAGTTCGCCCGGCACGGCACCACCATGGCGCTGTTCCTCTCCGCCGCCCGCTCCGGGCAGGCGCAGGCCGAGCTGCTGGCCGGCGGCTACCCGCCCGACACCCCGGTCGTGGTGGCGTACCAGGCGACCTGGCCGGACGAGCTGGTGGTGCGGTGCGCCCTCGGCGACCTGGAGGCCACGGTCAAGGAGCACAAGCTCTGGAAGCACACCCTCTTCCTGGTCGGCCAGGCGCTCGCCGCCGCCGGCACCCGCTCGCACCTCTACCACCCCGGGCACTTCCACACGTTCCGGCGGGCCGAGCCGGCCGCCCGCGCCGACCTGCGCCGCGCCCGGGCCACCGGCGGGACGGCGGGGGACGGGCACGCCGGATGACGTACGCCGAGCCGCCGCTGCGCGAGCCGGACCTGCCGCGTACGGCGAAGGTCCGGCCCACCGCGCTGCGCACGGGCTGGACCACCGGCGCCTGCGCGACGGCGGCGGCGAAGGCGGCGGTGACCGCCCTGGTCACCGGCGTGCCGCAGCGGGAGGTGGAGATCGGGCTGCCCGCCGGCCGCCGGGTCCGCTTCCCGGTGGCCCGCTGCGAGGTCCACGCCGGCAGGTCGGCGGAGGCCGTGGTGGTCAAGGACGCCGGCGACGACCCCGACGTCACGCACGGCGCCGAGCTGACCGTCACCGTCGGCTGGCGGGACGTGCCCGGGCTGCGGCTCGACGGCGGGCCGGGCGTCGGCACGGTCACGAAGCCGGGCCTCGGGCTGCCCGTCGGCGGGCCGGCGATCAACGAGACCCCGCGCCGGATGATCGGCCAGGCCGTCGCCGAGGTGGTCGACCTGGCCGAGGTGGGCGTCCGGGTGGTGGTCAGCGTGCCGCGCGGCGAGATCATGGCCCGCAAGACCACCAACCGGCGGCTCGGCATCCTCGGCGGCATCTCCATCCTCGGCACCACCGGCATCGTGCGGCCGTTCTCCACCGCCTCCTGGCGGGCCAGCGTGGTGCAGGCGGTGCACGTGATGGCCGCCCAGGGGGAGCGGACGGTGGTGCTGTGCACCGGCGGGCGCACCGAGCGGGCCGCCCGCGCGCTGCTGCCGGAGCTGCCCGAGGTGTGCTTCGTCGAGGTCGGCGACTTCACCGGCGCGGCGGTCACCGCCGCCGTCGGCGACCGGATGACCGGGGTGGTCTTCGTCGGGATGGCCGGCAAGCTGGCGAAGCTCGCCGCCGGCATCCTGATGACCCACTACACCCGGTCCAAGGTGGACCTGTCCCTGCTCGGCGACGTCACCGCCGAGGCGGGCGGCGACCCCGACCTGGTGGCGGCGGTCGCCGCGGCGAACACCGGGCGGCACGCGTACGAGCTGTGGGAGGCCGCCGGGTTGCTCGGCGCCGCCGGTGACCTGCTCTGCCGGCGGGTACGCCAGGTGCTGCTCCGGTTCGCCGGGAACGCGGTCACCGTCGACGTGGCGATGGTGGACTTCGCGGGCGACCGGGTCGTCGCCTCGTCGGGCCGGTGGGCGGCGTGACCGGAAGCCCGCCCGCCGGGGGCACCGGGCCGGCCGTGACCGTGGTGGGGATCGACGCCGGAGGGGGGCCGCCGCACCCCGCCGCCGCGCCCGCGCTCGCCGGGGCCCGGCTGGTGGTGGGCGCGGCCCGGCACCTGGCCGCCGTACGCCTGCCGGCCGGCGCCGACACCGTCGCCCTCGGGCCGCTCGCGCCGGCGCTGGACCGGCTGGCCGCCGCCGTCGCCGCCGGAACGGACGCGGTCGTGCTGGCCAGCGGCGATCCCGGGCTGTTCGGCGTCGTCCGGCGGCTGCGGGCGGCCGGGCTGCCGCTGCGGGTGCTCCCGGCCGTGTCCAGCGTGGCCGCCGCGTTCGCCCGCGCCGGGCTGCCCTGGGACGGCGCGGCCGTGGTCACCGCCCACGGCCGGGACCCGCGACCTGCGCTGAACGCCTGCCGGGCGCTGCCCGCCGTCGCGGTGCTCACCGCCCCCGGCGCCGGGGCCGCCGAGCTGGGCGCCGGTCTGGTCGGCTGGGCCCGCCGGCTGGTCGTCGCCGAGCACCTCGGCACTGACGCCGAGCGGCTCACCGAGACCACCCCCGAGGCGGCCGCCGCCCGCGTCTGGGCCGACCCGCACGTGCTGCTCAGCCTCGCCGGGGAGCCCGGGGCCGCCGGGATGCGGGCGGACAACCAGCCGGCTGCCGCGCCGGCCGGCGGGTGGGCGCTGCCCGAGTCCGCCTACGCGCACCGCGACTCGATGATCACCAAGTCGGAGGTACGCGCCCTCGCCGTGGCCCGGCTGCGCCCCCGCCTCGGTCGGCTGGTCTGGGACGTCGGCGCGGGCAGCGGCTCGGTCGGCATCGAGTGCGCCCTGCTCGGCGCGGCCGTGGTCGCCGTCGACCGCGACCCGGCGGCGCCGGTCCGCGCCAACGCCGCCCGGCACGGCGTCGACGTCAAGGTGGTGGTCGGCACCGCCCCCGGGGCGCTGCACGGGCTGCCCGACCCGGACGCCGTCTTCGTCGGTGGTGGCGGCACCGACGTGCTGGCCGTCGTGGCGCACCGCCGGCCGGACCGGGTGGTGGTGACCCTCGCCGCCGTCGACCGGGTCGCCCCGGCGGTCGGGCTGCTGCGCGCCGGCGGCTACGCCGTGGAGGGCGTCCAGCTCTCCGCCGCCCGCCTCGCCGACCTGCCCGGCGGATCCATTCGACTCGCGGCCACCAACCCGGTGGTCGTCCTCACCGGGGAGCGCCCGTGAACCACCCGCCCACCACCACGGACCAGCCGACCCGGATCGGCCTGGTCGCCGCCACCGCCGCCGGGCGGCGGCACGCCCGCACCCTCGCCGACGCCTGGCCGCAGGCCCGCCTGGTCACGGCGGACACCGTCGCGGACGCGCTGCGCGCCGCCTGGGCCGAGTGCGACGCGGTGGTGGCGTTCCTGGCCACCGGGGCGGTGGTGCGCATCCTCGCGCCGCTGCTCGGCGACAAGCACACCGACCCGGCCGTGGTGGTGGTCGACGAGGCGGCCCGGCACGCGGTCGCGCTGCTCGGCGGGCACGCCGGGGGCGCCAACGACCTCGCCGGGCGGGTCGGCGCGGTGCTCGACGCGCGGCCGGTGGTCACCACCGCCAGCGACGCCGTCGGCCTGCCCGGGCTGGACACGCTCGGCTGGCCCGTCGAGGGCGCCGTCGCCGCCGTCGGCCGCGCCATCCTCGACGGCGAGCGGGTCACCCTCGTCGCCGACGCCGCCTGGCCGCTGCCCGCCCTGCCCGACAACGTGCGCCCCGCCCCGACGCCGGTCGTGCCCGCCGACCCGGCCCCGCCGGCCGCCCCGCCCGGCCCCGGTGCGCCGGCGGGCCCGGCCGGGCCCAGTGAGGCGGCCGGCCCGGCCGGGTCCGGTGCGCCGGTCGGCCCGGCCGGGCCCGGGGAGGCGGCCGGCGGCGGGTACCGGCTGCTGGTCACCGACCGGGTGGTGCCGCTCGACGACCGTACGGCCGTGCTGCGGCCCCCGTCGCTGGTCGCCGGGGTGGGGGCCAGCCGGGGCGTGCCCGCCGCCGAGGTGCGCGGCCTGCTGGACCGGGTGCTCGCCGAGGCCGGCCTCAGCCCGGCCAGCCTGCGGCACCTGGCCAGCGCCGACATCAAGGCCGACGAGGCGGGCATCCGGGCGACCGCCGACGCGCTCGGCGTACCCCTGGTGACGCATCCGGCGGCGGAGCTGGCGGCGGTCGACGTGCCGCACCCCAGCGAGGTGGTCCGCGCCGCCGTCGGCACCCCCAGCGTCGCCGAGGCGGCGGCGCTGCTCGGCGGCGACGCCGCGCTGCTGGTGCCGAAGACCGCGACGGCGATGGCCACCGTGGCGGTCGCCCGGCACGCCCCGCGCGGCCGGCTGGCGATCGTCGGCCTCGGGCCCGGCGCGCCCGACCTGCGCACCGCCCGCGCGGTGGCCGAGCTGCGCCGCGCCGCCGTGGTCGTCGGCCTCGACCAGTACGTCGACCAGGTCCGCGACCTGCTCCGCCCCGGCACCCGGGTGCTCGCCAGCGGCCTGGGCGCCGAGGAGGAACGGGCCCGTGCCGCCGTCGCCGAGGCCGTGGCCGGTCACGCCGTCGCGCTGGTCGGCTCCGGCGACGCCGGCGTGTACGCGATGGCCAGCCCCGCCCTGGAGTACGCCGACGAGCGGATCGACGTGGTCGGGGTGCCCGGGGTGACGGCCGCCCTCGCCGCCGGCGCCCTGCTCGGCGCGCCGCTCGGCCACGACCACGCCTACCTGAGCCTGTCCGACCTGCACACCCCGTGGGAGGTCATCGCGCGCCGGGTGGCCGCCGCGGCCGAGGGCGACTTCGTGGCGCTGCTCTACAACCCGCGCAGCCGCGCCCGCGACTGGCAGCTCGGCGCGGCGCTGGAGGTCTTCGCCGCGCACCGGCCGCCGGACACCCCGGTCGGGGTGGTGCGCAACGCCAGCCGACCCGACGAGCGGGTGCACCTGGCCACCCTGGCCGACCTCGACCCGGCGCTGGTCGACATGTACAGCGTCGTGGTGGTGGGCAGCAGCCAGACCCGGGTGGTCGCCGGCCGGATGGTCACCCCTCGGGGGTACCGGTGGCGGCGGTGACCATCGGCGCCTGCCAGGGCTGCGGCGCCTGCCTGCTCACCTGCCCGACGCACGCCATCCGACCGGTGCCCGGCGGCCTCGCCGTCCGCGCGGACCGCTGCACCGGCTGCCTGGAGTGCCTGGAGATCTGCCCGGTGGACGCCATCCGCGCCACCGGCACCGACGAACGTGGAGGAAGCCGATGAGTTCGACCGCGGTCAGCGCCGCACCCCCGGCCGGCCGGTGGAGCCGCGCCGAGCGGGTACGCCTCGGCGGCATCGTGCTCGCCGTCGCCGTGCTGCACGTCGCCGGCTGGAGTCTCTACCTGTACTGGAACAACCAGCCCGTCGCGGCCGGCGGCCTCGCCGGGGCCGGCACGCTGGCGTACCTGCTCGGGGTGCGGCACGCCTTCGACGCCGACCACATCGCGGCGATCGACGACACCACCCGGCTGATGCTGCTGCGCGGTCGGCGCCCGGTCGGCGTCGGCTTCTTCTTCGCCCTCGGGCACAGCGGGGTGGTGCTGCTGCTGGCGCTGGTCGTCGGCCTCGCCTCGGCCAACCTCGCCGGCCCCGGGCTGGCCGAGGCCCGCGAGGCGGGCGCGACCGTCGCGATCCTCACCGCCACGCTGTTCCTCGCCCTGGTCGCGGTGCTCAACGCGGCGGTGCTGGCCGGCCTGGCGCGGCTGTGGCGGCGGCTGCGCCACGGCGACCTGGACGAGCGCGAGCTGGACCTGCACCTGCTCAACCGGGGGCTGGTGCAGCGGGTGCTCGGCTCCCGGGCCCGCGCGCTGGTGCGCTCCTCCTGGCACATGGCGCCGGTCGGGTTCCTCTTCGGTCTCGGCCTGGAGACCGCCAGCGAGGTGACCCTGCTCGCCCTGTCGGCGAGCACCGCCGCCGCCGGCGGGCTGCCCGTGCTCGCCCTGCTCACCCTGCCGCTGCTCTTCGCCGCCGGCATGTCCGCCATGGACACCGCCGACAGCCTGCTGATGAGCCGCGCCTACTCGTGGGCGTACCGGCACCCGGCCCGGCGCCTCTACTACAACCTGGCCACCACGGCGGTGACCGTGCTGGTCGGCGGCCTGGTCGCCAGCGTCTACGCCGCCGGCCTCCTGGTCGACCACCTCGGGCTGTCGGCGCTGTCCCGGTACGCGGGGATCGCCGACCACTTCGAGCAGCTCGGGTACGCCGTCGTGGCGCTCTTCGTGTTCGCCTGGGCCGGCGCGGTGGCGCTGTGGAAGCTGCGCCGCTACGACGAGCGCTACGGTGCCGGGGCGGTGCGGCCGTGAGCCGCGTCGTGCACCCCATCGAGCGGGAGTCGTACCGGATCCTGCGCTCCCGGGTGGACCTCACGCACCTGCCGCCGCTGACCCGGGCCGTCACCGAGCGGGTGGTGCACGCCAGCGCCGACCTCGACTACGTCACCGACCTGGTCTGCGACGAGGCGGCCCTGGCCGGCGGGCTGGCCGCCCTGCGCGCGGGCGCGCCGGTGGTCACCGACGTGGCGATGGTGGCCGCCGGCATCACCGGTCGGCAGACGGTCTGCCCGGTCGCCGAGCCGGCCGCCGCCGACCTGGCCCGCGCGGCCGGGATCACCCGGTCGGCGGCGGCGGTGCGGCTCGCCCTGGAGCGGGTCGGCCCCGGCGCGGTGTGGGTGGTCGGCTGCGCACCGACCGCGCTGGAGGAACTGATCACCCTCGACGCCCGGCCGGCGCTGGTCGTCGGGCTGCCGGTGGGCTTCGTGGGTGCCGCCGAGTCGAAGGCGGCGCTGCGGGCCAGCGGCCTGCCCGGGGTGTCCAACCGGGGCGAGAAGGGCGGCTCGGCGGTCGCCGCCGCCGCCCTCAACGCCCTGCTGTACGTGGAGGAGGAGCAGTGACCGCTCTGGTCATCGTCGGGCACGGCACGCGCAGCGCGGCCGGGGTCGACCAGTTCGTGGCGTTCGTGGAGCGGGTCCGCCGGCGCGCCGCCGGCGCGGTCGGCGACGTCGAGGGCGGCTTCATCGAGCTGTCCCGGCCGCCGCTGACCGACGCGGTGGGCGCGCTCGTCGACCGGGGACACCGGTCGCTGGTGGCGCTGCCGCTGGTGCTGACCGCCGCCGGCCACGGCAAGGGCGACATCCCCGCCGCGCTGGCCCGCGAGCGGCAGCGCCACCCCGGGCTCAGCTACGCCTACGGCCGGCCGCTGGGCCCGCACCCGCTGCTGCACACCGCACTGGAGCAGCGCATCGACGCCGCGCTGGCCGGCGCCGACCGGGCCGGCACCTGGGTGGCGCTGATCGGGCGCGGCTCCACCGACCCGGACGCCAACGCCGAGGTGGCCAAGGTGGCCCGGCTGCTCTGGGAGGGGCGCGGCTACGCCGGCGTCGAGCCGGGCTTCATCTCGCTCGCGGAGCCGTCGGTGCCGGCGGTGCTGGACCGGCTGCGCCGGCTCGGCGCGCGGCGCATCGTCGTCGCGCCGTACTTCCTCTTCGCCGGCGTGCTGCCCGACCGGATCGTCGCCCAGTCGGCCGACTTCGCCGCCGCCCACCCCGAGCTGGACGTGCGGGTGGCCGACCTGATCGGCGACTGCGACGCCCTCGCCGACCTCGTCCTCGAACGGCACGCCGAGGCGCGCCGCGGCGACATCCGGATGAACTGCGACACCTGCGCGTACCGGGTGCTGATGCCGGGCTTCGCCGACAAGGTGGGCCGGCCGCAGACCCCGCACGACCACCCCGACGACCCGGTCGACGGCCACGGCCACCACCATCACGGGGACCACCACCATCACGGGGACCACCACCACGGTGGCCGTCACCACCACCACGACCAGCGGCCCGGCCTGCGCCCGGGACAGGTCGCGGTGGTGGGCGGCGGCCCCGGCCCCGACGACCTGATCACCGTACGGGGGAAGGCCCTGCTGGACAGCGCCGACGTGGTGGTCGCCGACCGGCTCGCCCCGCGCGGGCTGCTCACCGGGCTGCGCCCGGACGTGGTGGTGGTCGACGCCGCCAAGGTGCCGCGCGGGCCGTCGATGCCGCAGGACACCATCAACGACACCCTGATCGCGTACGCCCGCGCGGGCAAGCGGGTGGTCCGGCTCAAGGGCGGCGACCCGTACGTCTTCGGCCGGGGCCACGAAGAGGTCCAGGCGTGCGCCGCGGCCGGGGTCGAGACCGTGCTGGTACCCGGGGTGAGCAGCGCGGTGGCCGTGCCGGCCCTGGCCGGCGTCCCGGTCACCCACCGGGGCGTCGCCCACGACGTCACCGTCGTCTCCGGGCACCTGCCGCCGGGGCATCCCGACTCCCTGGTGGACTGGGTGGCGCTGGGCCGGTCCCGGGGCACCGTGGTGCTGCTGATGGCGGTGGACACCATCGCCAAGATCGCGGCGGTGCTGGTGGAGCACGGCCGCGCCCCGGACACTCCGGTGCTCGTCGTGGCCGACGGCGGCCAGCCGGGGCAGCGCACCTGGTCGTCCCGGCTGGACGAGGTGGGCGGGTTGGCCGCGCGGGAGGACGTCCGGCCGCCGGCGGTGTTCGTGCTCGGACCGGTGGTGCGGCTGCGGGAGACCGGCACGGCGGCCGGTCAGCCGGTGGCCGCGCGGGCGAGGGCGTAGCCGGCGGTGGCCGCGGCGAGGCCGGCGGCGACGCTGAGGGCCACGTTGGCCAGCGCGGCGTGCCGCCGTCCCGCCCGGGCCAGCCGCAGCGTCTCGTAGCTCAGGGTGGACCAGGTGGTCAGCGCCCCGCAGAAGCCGGTGCCGACCAGCGCCGTGAGTGCGGGGTCCGCCGGCAGGCCGGTGACCGCGCCGAGCAGCAGCGACCCGAGTACGTTGACCGCCAGCGTGCCCCACGGGAACCCGGTGCCGAAGCGGGCCTGCACGGCCCGGTCGGTGAGGTAGCGCAGCGGGGCGCCGAGCGCCGCGCCGAGCGCCACGAGCAGGGCGGTCACCGGCCGCTCCCGGCGAGCAGCCGCCCGGTGGCGGCCTCGCCGGCCCAGACCGCGAGCAGCGCGCCGACCAGCGTGGCGCCGAGGGAGGCCAGCGCGGTGCCGGGGGCGCCGGCGAGCAGCGCTTGGTGCGCGTCGACCGCGTAGGTGGAGAAGGTCGTGTACCCGCCGAGCACGCCCACGCCGAGGAACGGGCGGGCCAGCGGTCGGCCGCCGCCGGCGTGGCCGAGCACCGCCATCAGGCCACCGATCAGCAGGCACCCGCTCACGTTGACGCCGAAGGTGGCCCAGCCGAACGTGGCGGGGGAGTGCGGGACGGCGGCCTGCAGGCCGGCCCGGGCCAGCGCGCCGAGCACACCCCCGGCGGAGATGGCGGCGAGCACCGCCGCCGGGTGCGCGGTGAGCTCGTCGCGGTCGGCCGGGACCCGCAGGTCGACGTCCGGGTCGACGCGCGACGGCTCGGACGGGCCGGTCACGTCTCCTCCCACGGTGCCGTCGGCCGCCATCCGGCCGTCGCCGCAGCATAACGCCGGGTCGGCCGCGGACGGCCGACCCGTGCCGTGGTGCGCCGGCGTCAGCGCACCGCCGCGACGGCGGCGTCGGCGCCGCCGCGCCAGACCACGCCGGCCTCGGTGAAGCCGGCGTCGGTCAGCGCCGCCAGGTGCCAGGAGGCCGGCGGGTTCCACTCCGGGCTGTGCCCGGTCGGGTAGATCTCGCGCCGCCGTTCCACCAGTGGGGCGAGCGCCGGGTCGGCCGCGGCCCGCTCCCACCAGTCCGACCAGGAGAGCACGGCGCCGCTGGCGTACCGGGCCTCGCGCCGGGTCCGCGCGCTGTCCAGCAGGCGCTTGGTCAGCTCCGGCAGCGCGTCGTCGGGCATGTGGTCGGCGTTGAGCAGGATCCCGCCCGGACGCAGCACGCCGTGCAGCTCGGCGTAGAGGCGGGCCAGCCGCTCGCCCGGCAGCCAGTGCAGCGCGGTGGCGGTGAGCACCGCGTCGTACTCCCGCACCGGCAGCGCGGCCGTCCACTCCGGCTGCCCGAGGTCGGCCTCGACCACGGTGACCCGGTCGCCGAACGTCGACCTGGCGATGGCCAGCAGCGCCGGATCGAGGTCGACCAGGGTGATCTCGGCGTCGGGGAAGCGGCGCAGCGCCCGGGCGGAGATGGTGCCGGTGCCGCCGGCCAGGTCGAGCAGGCGGGGTCGCCCGCCGTCGAGGACCGCCTCGACCGCGTCGAGCATCGCGGTGAACCGGTGCTCCCGGTCCGGCAGGTACGCCTCCTGCTGCCGGTCCCAGCTCTCCTGCCAGGCGGCGACGTTGCTGATGTAAGGACTCATGGCGATGAGGGTAGTTACCGTCCCGGAGTGCTGTCCAGACCTTGTTGCCACTAATTTGCAACAGCGACAAGATTGCAGCGCGATGGTCCGGGTCGGGTCGGCGGGGCCCGGTCCGGCCGGCCCCGCTGCCGCCGGGCGGTCAGGTCGAGGCGACCAGTTCCCGCTCCGCCGGCCGCGCCACGGACTGCCGGCGGGCCAGTCGCAGGGCGGCCAGCAGCACGCCCAGGCCGGCCAGGGTGACCGCCGCGCCCGCCCAGATCGGGGCGGTGTAGCCGAGCCCGGCCGCGATCGTCGTCCCGCCCACCCACGCACCGAGGGCGTTGCCGACGTTGAAGGCCGCGATGTTCGCCCCGGAGGCCAGCGTCGGCGCCTGGTGGGCGTACCTCATGATCCGCATCTGCAGCGGGGGAACGGTGGCGAAGCCGAACCCGCCCATCAGCAGCAGCGAGGCCACGGTGAGCGGCTGGCTGCCGGCGGTCAGGGCGAAGAACGCGAGCACCACGGTCAGCGCCGCGAGCACGACGACCAGGGTGCGCGACAGCGACACGTCGGCGGCGCGACCGCCGAGCAGGTTTCCCACGAACAGGCCCACCCCGAAGAGCACCAGCAGCCACGGCACCGTCCCGGTGGCGAAGCCGCTGACCTCGGTCAGGGTGTACGCGATGTAGGTGAACGCGCCGAACATGCCGCCGAAGCCGAGAACGGTCACCGCGAGCGACAGCCACACCTGCGGATGGGTGAAGGCGCGCAGCTCGCCGCGGAGCCCGTCGGCGGGGCGGTCGGCGTCGCCGGTCGGGCGGGTCGGGACGAGCAGGGCCAGGCCGGCGAGCGCGACCACGCCGATGCCGGTGATCGCCCAGAACGTCGACCGCCAGCCGAGATGCTGGCCGAGGAAGGTGCCGAACGGTACGCCGAGCACGTTGGCCGTGGTCAGCCCGGCGAACATCAGCGCGATGGCGCCCGCGCGCCGGGCCGGCGCGACCAGTCCGGCGGCGACCACGGCGCCGATGCCGAAGAACGCCCCGTGGCAGAGCGCGGCCACGATCCGGCCGGCCATCATCACGCCGTAGCCGTCGGCCAGGGCGGAGAGCAGGTTGCCGATGATGAAGAGCACCATCAGGCCGAGCAGCACCGGCTTGCGCGGCAGCCGGGTGACCGCCGCGGTCAGCGCCACGCCGCCGATCGCGACGCTGAGCGCGTAGCCGGAGATCAGCCACCCGGCGACCGACTCGGTCACCGCGAAGTCGGCGGCCACCTGGGGCAGCAGCCCCATGATCACGAACTCGGTGAGGCCGATGCCGAAGGCGCCGACGGCCAGCGCGAGCAGTCCACCGGGCAGGGACCGGTTCCGTCCAGACATGGTCTTCCGTTCCAGGAGAGAGAGGCAGATAGCTGGCGCATGCAACTACACGCGGAAGCAACGAAATAGTTGCACGCGCGGGATATCAGCGCAAGCCTGCTAGGCTGAGGGTCGAGCAGGTCACACCGCGAGGAGGTCGGATGGGCATCGGTGACGACGCCGTGGAGGTCCGCGCACAGGGCTGGCGCACCCTCGCCGCGCTGCACGGCCTCATCGAGGCGTCCCTGGAACGCGCGCTCCAGGCCGGGTACCAGCTCTCCGTGGTCGAGTACACGGTGCTCGACGCGCTCTCCCGCCAGGACGGCTGGCACATGCGGATGCGGCAGCTGGCCCGGGCCGCCGCGCTCTCCGACAGCGCCACCACCCGGCTGGTCACCCGCCTGGAGGACCGCGGCCTGCTCACCCGGGTCCTCTGCGCCGACGACCGACGCGGCATCTACACCGAGCTCACCCCCGCCGGGTGCGAGCTGCTCGCCCAGGCCCGCCCCACCCACGACCGGGTGCTGGCCGAGGCGCTGGCCGAGGCCGAGGCCGCACCGGAGCTTGCCCCGCTGGTCGACGCGCTGCACCGGCTCCCGGCGTCCCGCTGACCCGCCGCCACGCCGACCACCGCACGCCACGCCGTTCCGCCACGCCGACCCGCCGTTTCGGCAGCGCCGAGCCGGGGCACATGCCCGACAGGGGATTGTCGAGAGGGGGTCGTGATGGCGGAAACGACGACGCCAGCCCACGTGCGTCCGGCCGGTCCAGCGTCCGACGGGGGAAGTCCGTGCCGCAACGCCAGGCGGGCCGGAGGGCCGCCGTTCCGCAAGCCGCGCTGGCCCCGGGCGTACGCGTTCGCGCTGGTGACCGGGGCGCTGTTCCTGTTCTCCTGGATCGGCCAGTTCGTCTTCCAGGCGGTGGCGGAGAGCAACGAGGCGAGCCAGCACGGCCAGTCCTTCGCCTGGGCCGACTTCCTGCCGCAGTTCCTCGCCTCCACCTTCGAGAACTGGCAGTCCGAGTTCCTCCAGCTGATCTGGCAGGCCGCCGGCCTGGCCCTGTTCTACTACTGGGGCTCCTCCCAGTCCCGTGAGTCCGACGAGCGGATCGAAGCCAAGCTGGACGCGCTGCTGCGCGAGCGCGACCTGGACCCGGAGAACCCGTGACGTGTGGACGGCGCCACGACGCCGCCCGTTGACCTCAAGCCCGCTTCACCTCGGAGGCTTGACCACGTCGTGTCCGTCGCGGACGTGCTCTGGGTGGAGACGATGATCCGGCGCGGGCAGGGCGGCGAGTGCTTCCCCGTCCGGCCGCCGTACCGGCCGGGGGCCGGGGTCGCCGGCACCGTCGGCACCGTCGGCGCGGGGGTCGACCCGGGCTGGACCGGCCGGCGGGTGGTCACCAGGACCGACGAGCGGGGCGGCTACCTGGAACGCGCCGTGGCGGGGCGGATCGCGCCCCTGGTCGGCCAGACCTTCCCGTTGCACCGGGCCGCCGACCCCCATCGGGCGATCGAGGAGCGTGCCGCGATCGGCAAGACGCTGCTCACCGTCTGACCGCCGGGCCCGCCGGCCGTCCCGGCCGCCGGTGGTGCCGCGCCGCCGGCCGGCGTACGGTACCAAGATCGGCGGGCGGGGCGGCCCGGTTCCGGGGCGATCCGGACGTGTCGGTACGCGACCCCCGCCGCCGCGCCAGCGTGACGTGCAGGAGGCACCGATGCAGGACCGCACCCCGCGCCCCGAGGACCTGGAGCCGATCGAGCGGGCGAGCGTCGACGAGCTGCGGGCGGTGCAGCGGGAGCGGCTGCGCTGGTCGCTGCGGCACGCGTACGACAACGTGCCGCACTACCGCCGCGCCTTCGACGCCGCCGGGGTGCACCCCGACGACTGCCGGGACCTGGCCGACCTGGCCCGCTTCCCGTTCACCGGCAAGGCGGAGCTGCGGGAGAACTACCCGTTCGGCATGTTCGCCGTGCCGCGCGAACGCATCGCCCGGGTGCACGCCTCCTCCGGCACCACCGGCCGGCCGACGGTGGTCGGCTACACCGCCGACGACCTGCGGACCTGGGCCCGGCTGATGGCCCGGTCGATCCGGGCCGCCGGCGGCCGCCCCGGCGACCGCGTGCACGTCGCGTACGGCTACGGGCTGTTCACCGGCGGGCTCGGCGCGCACTACGGCGCGGAGGAGCTGGGCTGCACCGTCATCCCCGTCTCCGGCGGGATGACCGAACGCCAGGTGATGCTGATCCGGGACTTCGAGCCGGAGGTCATCATGGTGACCCCCAGCTACATGCTCGCGATCGTGGACGAGATGGAGCGGCAGGGGATCGACCCGCGCGCCACCTCGCTCCAGGTCGGTGTCTTCGGCGCGGAGCCGTGGACCGAGGACATGCGCCGGGAGATGGAACAGCGCCTCGACATGCACGCCGTGGACGTCTACGGCCTCTCCGAGGTGATGGGCCCGGGCGTGGCCAACGAGTGCGTGGAGACCAAGGACGGGCCGCACCTGTGGGAGGACCACTTCTATCCGGAGATCGTCGACCCGGTCACCGGGGAGGTGCTCCCCGACGGCGAGCGCGGCGAGTTGGTGCTCACCTCGCTCACGAAGGAGGCCATGCCGGTCGTCCGCTACCGGACCCGCGACCTGACCCGGCTGCTGCCCGGCACCGCCCGCCCGATGCGCCGGATCGAGAAGATCACCGGGCGCAGCGACGACATGATGATCGTGCGCGGGGTGAACGTCTTCCCCACCCAGATCGAGGAGCTGATCCTGCGTACGCCGCAGCTCTCGCCGCACTTCCAGTGCGTCCTCGGGCGGGAGGGGCGGCTGGACACGCTGACCGTCCGGGTGGAGCGGCGGGCGGGGGTGGCCGTCGAGGCCGCCGAGCGGGCCGGCGGGGCGCTGGTCGGGCTGGTCAAGGACACGATCGGAGTGAGCGTGGCGGTCGAGGTGGTCGCCCCGGACGGGGTGGAACGGTCGATGGGCAAGATGCGGCGGATCGTCGACCAGCGGCGGGGCGGCTGACATGGCGGGGCGCAACGCCGCGTACGACATGTTCGACGCCGACGCGGCGTCGAAGGGGCTCGGCATCGAGCTGGTGGACGCCGCCGACGGGGCGGCGGTGGCCCGGATGCGGGTGACCGGTGCGATGGTCAACGGCCACGCGATCGCCCACGGCGGCTTCGTCTTCCTGCTCGCCGACACCGCCTTCGCGCTGGCCTGCAACAGCCACGGTCCGGTCACCGTCGCCGCCGGCGGCGAGATCACCTTCGTCCGTCCCGCCCGCGAGGGCGACCTGCTGACCGCCCGCGCCACCGAGCGCACCCGGTACGGCCGCAGCGGCATCTACGACGTCACCGTCACCCGGGACGGCGGCGAGGTGGTCGCCGAGTTCCGGGGCCGCAGCCGCACCCTGCCGACGCCCGCCGGCTGAGCCTCGCGCCGGCGCCGATGCGTCCGACCTCGCCGCCCCCACGGGCGTTACCGGCGCGGCTAGCATCGGGCGGTGCGAGTTCTGGTGGTCTCCGCGCCGTTGATCGGGCACGTCTTCCCCCTGCTGCCGCTGGCCGCCGCGCTGCGCGACGCCGGGCACGAGGTGCTCGTCGCCACCGCCGCCGACGGCCTGCGGGCGGAGCAGTCCGGGCTGCCGGTGCGTGATGTCGCGCCGGCGTTCGACTTCGGCCGGATCGCCCGGGACGTCATGCTGCGCCACCCGCTGATCGCCCGGGCCGAGCTGGCCGGCACGGCCGGCACCCGGGGCGCGGCGCTGCTCTTCGGCGCGGTCAACGACCAGATCACCGACGGGGTGGTCGCCGTCGCCGCGCGGTGGAAGCCCGACCTGGTGGTCCACGAGCCGTTCGCGGTGGCCGGGGCGCTCGCCGCCGCGACGCGCGGCGTGCCCGCCGTACGCCAGGAGAACGCCCTCTTCGACGGCCGGGAGCTGGTCCGGGTCACCCTCGCGCGCCTGGGCGGGACCCTGCGCCGGCACGGCCTGACGGAGCTGCCGCCCCCGGCCGCCGCCATCGCCGTCGCCCCGCCCAGCGTGCGGCACCAGGACGGCTGGCCCATGCGCTACGCCGCCCACGCCGGCGGCGGCGACTTGCCGGGCTGGCTGCGCGAGCCGGGGGAGCGCCCGCGGGTGCTGGTCAGCCGCAGCACCGTCGCCGGCCCCGGCAGCGCCGGGCCGATGCCGGCGGTCGTCGCCGCCGCCGACCGGGTCGACGCCGAGTTCGTCCTGGTCCGCCCGGACGCGCGGCTGGCCCGCCGGGCGCTGCCCGGCAACGTGCGTACCGTCGACTGGATTCCGCTCGCCGAGGCCCTGCCGGCGAGCGCGGCGCTGGTCCACCACGGCGGCGCGGGCAGCGTCTTCACCGCGCTGACCGCGGGGGTGCCGCAGCTGGCCACCGTCGGGGCCGGCGACCGGCGGCACAACGCCGAGCTGGTGGCGGCGCGCGGCGCAGGAATCGCGGTCCGGGCCCGCGACATCACCGCCGACACCCTGACCCGGCTGGTCGGCGATCCGGCGCTGCGCGACGCGGCGAGGCAGGTCAGCGCCGAGATCGCCGCGATGCCGGGGCCGGCGGAGCTGGTGCGGCGGCTGGAGTCGCTGGCCTGACGCCGTCCCGCCCGCGCGGCGGCCCGTTCCGGTCGGGGGTGTGGGGCAGGATGCCTCCATGGGACATGTCGTGCTGTTTCACTCCGTCTACGGGCTGCGGCCGGCCGTGTTGACCGCCGCCGACCGGCTGCGCGCCGCCGGGCACACGGTCGTCACCCCCGACCTCTACGGCGCGCCGGCCGCGGAAACGGTGGAGGACGGCTTCGCCCTGCTCCGCAAGATCGGCCAGGACGCCGTGCTGGACCGGGCCCGGGAGGCCCTGCGCGAGGCGCCGGCCGACGCGGTGCTGGCCGGCTTCTCGATGGGCGCGGGGGTGGCCGGCGCGATGCTCGCCGAGCGCCCCGACGCGGCGGCGCTCCTGCTGCTCTCCGGCGTCGGCGGCGAGCCGGAGTCGGTCCGGCCGGGCCTGCCGGTGCAGCTGCACCTGGGCGACCCGGACGACTACGACGCGGAGCCGGAGGTCGCGCAGTGGCGGCGGGCGATGACCGACGCCGGCGCGGAGCTGTCCGTCCACCGTTATCCCGGCGTCGGGCACCTCTACACCGACCCGCACCTGCCCGACCACGACGCGACGGCCGCCGCGCAGACCTGGGAGCGGGCCGTCGCCTTCCTCGCCGAGCACTGACCGGACTCCGGCGGGGCGGGCCGCCGGCCCGCTGAGCCGCCCCGGGCCGGACCAGACCGCTCCGCCAGCCGAGCCCGACGGGGCCGTTCAGCCGAGGCGGGCCGGGCCGACGGGGCCGTTCAGCCGAGGCGGGCCGGGCCGACGGGGCCGCTCAGCCGAGGCGGGCCAGGTCGTCGGCGGAGAGCCGGATCGCGCCGGCCGCCACGTTCTGCGCCAGGTGCTCCGGGTCGCCTGTGCCGGGGATGGCCAGCACGTGCCGCCCCTGGTGCAGCGTCCAGGCCAGGCGGACCTGATGCGGGGTCACCCCGTGGGCGCGGGCCACCGCGCGCACCGCGTCGTCGTGCCCGCCGGTCGCGCCCGCCTCCCGCCCGGCGCCGGCGATCGCGAAGAACGGCACGAAGGCCACCCCGCGCTCGCCGCAGACCCGCAGCAGGTCGTCGGCCCACCGGTTCGCGTCTAGGGCGTACGCGTTCTGTACGCAGACCACCGGCGCGACGGCCTGCGCCTCGTCCAGGTGGTCCACCCGCACGTTGGACAGGCCGAGGTGCCGGATCAGCCCGGCGTCGCGCAGCTCGGCGAGGGCGGCGAACCGCTCCGCCACCGAGTCCCGCCCCTCGCGCCGGACGATCCGCAGGTTGACCACGTCCAGATGGTCCCGGCCGAGGCGGCGCAGGTTCTCCTCCACCTCCCGGCGCAGCTCGGCCGGGGTCAGCTCCCGGTGCCGGGTCGCCGCGTCGAACGACGGCCCGACCTTCGTGGTGATGACCAGGTCGTCCGGGTACGGCGCGAGCGCCTCCCGGATGAGTTCGGTGGCGTACCGGCGCGGGCCGGTGCCGACGCCGAGCGGCCCGCCCGGCGAGACGTAGAAGGCGGCGGTGTCGATGTGGTTGACGCCGAGTTCGACCGCCCGGCGCAGGACGCGGACGGCGCGCGCCCGGTCCGGGTCGACGGTCAGCCGCATCGACCCGAAGCCCATCCGGTGCACGGTGCGGTCGCCGAGGGTCCAGGTGCCGGCGGCGGAGGCGGTGATCTCTTCGACAGGCATCGGACGAAGCTAGCCAAGGGGAACCGGCCCGCGCACTCGGTCAGCCGCCCGATACCGCCCGGGGCCGGCACCGGCCTAAGGTGGATCGTGGGGGAGAGACGGCCCCTCCGTCACGCCGCCGCCGGCGCCCCGCGCGGCAGCCCCCACGCCGACCTCCATTCGCGGCGCTTCCGCCAGTCCGACCGTGCCGGCCCGACCGACGGGGCGCGGTCGCGTCCGACGGGCGCGCCAGGGCCGGCCGTCCACCCGGAGAGGTCCACCACCCGGACGGCCCCGGAACGTCCCGCCCGGTCCGTCCGCGCGCCTGCGGTGGCCGGGCCCGACCCGGTCGGCCAGGGGGCGCCGGAGGTGGTGGCGCGGCCGGCGAGCGGCTGCCGACCGACGGCGCGCGCGGCGACCGGGCCGACGGGCAGGGCGGAGGACGGGGCGGCCCCCGACGCGGTCACGGCCGCCGCGGCGGGTCGGCGGACCGGCGCCACCGCATCCGACGGCTGCCCGGCCCACCCGGCGATCGCGGCCCGCGCCGCCCTCGGCAGCCGGGCGTACGCGACCTCGCGCAGCACCGGGTCGGCGACCGCGTACCCGCCGCCGGCGCGGCCGACCAGCAGGCCCGAGGCGGCGAGGGCGCGCAGCTCCGGCACCACCCGGGCGGGCGACCAGCCGAGCAGGCGCCCCACCGCCGACGCGGTGACCCCCGCGCCGAGGGCCGCGACGCCGAGGGCCGCCACCGCCGTCAGCGCCGCCCGCCGGACGCCGTCGAGCCGGTCCAGCCGGGCGTCCACCTCCCGGCGCACCGACTCGGGCACGGGCGGCAACGCGGGCGGCGTCACGTCGAGCGACGCCACGTACGCGGCGGCCCGGCCGGGGTTGCCCTCGACCAGCGGCAGCAGGCGCGCGGCCGCCGCCGCCGGCCGGTCGGCCCGGCGCAGCAGGTGACGCAGCAGCCGGCCGGTCTCCAGCGGGCGCAGCGGCGGCACGTCCAGCCGGTGCCGGCGGTCCCGGGCCCCGGGCAGCACGTCCGCCCACTCGGGACGGTGCAGCGCCACGACCGCCAGCGGCAGGGACCGGGCGGTGGCCGCCGCGAAGAGCCGGTGCAGGAAGCGGTTCAGCTCCCCGCTGGCCCGGTCGAGGTCGTCCACCGCCACCACCAGCGGCTCCCGGGCGGCGAGCGACAGCAGCACCTCCCGCGCCACCTCGGCGCCCCGCGCGGCCTCGCGGGCGGCGTCCGGGCCCGCCAGGAGTCCCTCCAGCGCGGACACCGCCTCGGCCAGGCCGGCGGGCGGCACCAGGCCCGCGAGGGCGGCGGCGAGCCGGCGGCGTACGACCGGAGGTGGGTCGTTCGCGCGGAGGCCGGCGGCCCCGCGCACCAGGTCGGCGACGGGCGCCAGGGCCTCCGGGCACGGTGGGCAGTGCGCGACGCACCAGCGCACCGGCACGTCGTCCACGGTCGGGACGGCGCGCCGCAGCTCGTGCAGCAGCCGGCTGCGCCCGCTGCCGGCGGGACCGACCAGCGACAGCCAGCGCGGGCTGCGGTCCCGCACGGCGCGGACGATCAGGTCACGGGCGGTCGCCAGTTCCCGCCGTCGCCCGACCAGCGGGCCCTCGTGCGGGGCCGGGACCGGCCGGGTGGCGCCGGTGGCGTGCCACACGTCCACCGGCAGCGCCTTGCCGGCGAGGGCCACCGGCGGTACGCGGCGCTGGTCGATCAGCCCCACGGTGGCCCGGTGGGTGACCGCGCAGAGCGCCACGCCGCCCGGCGGGGCGTACTCCTGCAACCGGGCGGCGGTGCTGGTCACCGCGCCGCTGGCCGCGCCGTGCCCGCCGTCGTGCGTCGCGGCGAGGTCCACCAGCGCCTCGCCGGTGGCCACCCCGACCCGGACCCGCAGCCGCGGCGCGCCGGGCACGGGACGCCGGTCGAGGGCCCGCTGGATGTCCAGCGCCGCCCGTACCGCCCGGTACGCGTCGAACCCGTCGGACTCGCGTGCCCCGAACAGCGCCATGACCGCGTCGCCGACGTACTTCTCGACCACCCCGTGCCACTGGCGCAGCACCCCGGCGACGGTGGCGAAGTAGGCGCGCTGCAAAGCCCGCACGTCCTCGGGGTCGAGCCGGTCGACGAGCGCGGTCGACCCGACGATGTCGGCGAACAGCACGGTGACCATGCGTCTCTCCTCCGGCGCCGGCCAACCTGCTGACGGGACACGTTGCGGACCGGCGACGATGGTGAGCATGGGCATCGCACCCGCCTTTCCCTCCGTTGCCTGCCGATGCCTCGGACACTGTCACCTGTGGGCCGACGGGGGATCCGCAGAACGACGTATGTCGGCCAGCCGCAACCTCCGGTCGCAATGTCGACGCGACGAGTACCACAGGGGCAGAAGACCCGTAGAACGGTGCGCGGACGTGTGACTAGGCTGCGTGCCATGGCCAGCGATGTGGACGCCGCACCGCTCGTCGGCCGGGCCGACCTGGTGACGACGGTACGGTCCGCGCTGCTCGACGAGGTCGCGCAGGGGCACACCGCCGCGGTCTTCCTCACCGGCGAGAGCGGCGTGGGCAAGACCCGGCTGCTGCGCGAGGTGGGCGCCCGGCTGCGCGACGCGGGCGCCCTGGTGCTCACCGGCTCCTGTCTGGACATCGGCGACGCGTCGCCGCTGCACCCGCTGCTGCAGGCGTTGCGCCGCTTCGACGCCGAGCTGACCGGCTCCCACGCCCGGACGTCCTCGGCCGTCCGCGGCCTCCTGCAGATGTTCGCCGACGAGACCGCCGGCCCGGACGGCGCCGGGGCGCTGCTGGAGCGGGTCTCCCGGGGTCTGCACCTGATCGCCGAGGGGCGTCCGCTGGTGCTCGTGCTGGACGACCTCCAGTGGGTCGACCGCAGCACCCGACAGTTGCTGCTCTATCTGCTCGCCGGCCTCGGCGACCTCCAGTTGTCCGTGCTCGCCGCGGTGCGGGCCGAGTCGTTGCAGGGCGCGCACCCGCTGCGCCGGGTGCTCACCGAGCTGCGGCGGCTGCGCTCGGTGCGGGTGCTCGACCTGGTCCCGTTGGACCGGGCCGGCACCGACCAGCTCGCCGCCGCCGTGGTCGGCCGACCGCTCGCCCCTGAGGCGGCGGAGCTGGTGTGGCGGCGCAGCGGCGGCAACCCGTTCGTGGTGGAGGAGTTGGCCCGCGACCTGCGCGACGGCCGGGACGGCCTCTCCGACACGCTGCGCGAGATCTTCCTGGCCCGGGTCGACGCGCTGCCCCAGCACGCGCACGCCGTGGTGCACGCGGTCGCGGCCGGCGTCGAGCCGGTGGAGCACTGGCTGCTGGCGCGCGTGACGCGGCTGCCCGAGGACGAGCTGATCGAGGCGGTCCGCGCGGCCGTCGCGCACCGGCTGCTGGTGGGCGCGGACGACGGCTACCGGCTGCGGCACCGGCTGGTCGCCGAGGTGCTGGAGCACGAGCTGCTGCCCGCCGAACGGGCCGCCCTGCACCGCCGCTACGCCGAGGCGCTCACCTCGGCCCCGGCGGAGCTGCACCAGGCCCGCCTGGCGCACCACTGGCGGCTGGCCGGTGAGCCGGCGCGGGCGCTGCCGGCGGCGACGGCGGCGGCCCGGGAGGCCGAGCGGCTGCACGGCTGGGCCGAGGCGCACCGGCACTGGTCGGTGGCGTTGCAGCTGGCCGGCTCGCCCGGCGTGGGTCCGCTGGACGTGGACCGGGTGACCCTGCTGGAGCGCGCGGCCGAGGCCGCCCACCACTGCGGCGAGCACGCCCGCGCGCTGACCCTGCTCGAGGAGTTGGCCGGCTCCGGCGCCGACCGGTCGACCTGTGCGCTGCACATCCGGCGGGCCCGCTACCTGGCCGCCGCCGGCCGGTCGGCGCTCGCCGAGGCGGAATACCAGCGGGCCCTGGAGGCCGCCGACTGCACGCCCCGGGAACGCGCCACCGCCGCCGCCCACCTGGCCGAGCTGCTGCTGCACCTCGGTCGGTACGCCGACGCCGGCCGGCGGGCCCGGGAGGCGCTGAAGCTGTCCGCCGCGGTCGAGGGCTCCACGTCGGAGGTCGTGCTGGCCAGCGCGGCCCTCGGGTTCTCCGAGGCGTACCTGGAGGACCCGGACGCCGGGCTGGCGGTGATGCGCCGGGCGCTGGAGACCGCCGAGCGCTCCGGCCGCCCCGAGGACGTGGCCTGCGCGTACCTGCACCTGGCCGAGCTGTTGACCGGGCCGCTGAACGTGCTGGAGGAGGGCGTCGTCGTCGCCCGCCGGGGTGCCGAGCGGGTGGCCGAGCTGGGCCTCGGCCGCACCTGGGAGACCCGGCTGCTGGCCATCGCCACCAACGGGCTGTTCCGCGTGGGCCAGTGGGCGGAGGCGGAGAAGGTCGTCGCGGCGGCGCTGCGGCACCGTCCCTCCGGCGCGGACGCGGTCGAGCTGCTGCTGGCCCGGTGCCGGCTGTCGGTGGGCTACGGCGACATCGCCGCCGCCGACCGCGACCTGGACGCCGTGGCCACGGTGCTCGCCGGCGGCGGGGCGCGGCACGTGATCCCGTTGCTCACGCTGCGGGCGGGGCTGGCCATGTGGCAGGGCCGGCACGACCTCGCCCGGCAGGCGGTGCAGCGCGGCCTGACCGAGAGCCGCTCCGACGACGTGGGCATCCTCGCCGCGCTGGTGTGGCACGGCCTGCGGGCCGAGGCGGAGGCGCACGCCAGCCGGACGATCGCGGTGGACGAGACCGCGGTGCGGCGGCTGCGGGAGGTGGCCGACCGGGTGGCTCGCAAGAGCGAGCACGCGGCCCGCCCGGTGCGCGACGTGGTCGACGGGTTCCTGGCGCTGTGCGCCGCCGAGGTGAGCCGCCTGGAGAGCAGCGATCCGGAGCTGTGGGCCCGGTCGGTGGCGCAGTGGGACCGGCGCCTCCACCCCTACCCGGCGGCCTACTCCCGGCTGCGGCAGGCCGAGGCGCTGCTGGCCCGGCGCAAGCGCAGCGCCACGGCGGGCAAGCTGCTGCGGCAGGCGTACCAGGCGGCGCAGGGGCTCGGCGCGGTGCCGCTGACCTCGGAGATCCGGACCCTCGCGGGCCGGGCCCGGGTGGCGCTGGAGGACCGGCCGGTCGCGGGCGAGCCGACCGCCGGCCCGGACGGCGACGAGTTGGCGGTGCTGACCGCGCGGGAGCGGGAGGTGCTCGCCGCCGTCGCCGAGGGGCTGACGAACCGGGAGATCGGCCAGCGGCTGTTCATCAGCGAGCGGACGATCGGCGTGCACGTCTCGCACATCTTCGACAAGCTCCAGGTCCGCACCCGGGTGCAGGCCAGCGCCATCTTCCTGCGTAACCGGCCCGCCTGACGCGCGTACGGATACGTCGTTCTACTGATCCGGCCGACGGTCGTCGGCTGGCAGGCTGTGCAGCGTCGCCGACGGCACGGGGTGCCGGGAACCACTGTGGAGGAGAGATGACGGAACCGGTGTGGGGGCCCGTGCATCGGGACGTCGTTGACCTGCTCGCCGACCACCCCGCCGACGTGCCGGCGGTGGTCGACCACCTCACCAAGCTCCAGGACCTGCTGGTCCGGCTGCCTCCGTTGGAGGCGAGCTGCCCGCTGGCCGACTTCAACAAGCTCTATCTGACGATCACCGAGAGCGTGCTGAATGGGCTCTACGACGACCGGTTCTCCGACCCGGTGTTCCTGTCCCGGCTCGACGTGGAGTTCGCCGCGCGCTACTTCGACGCCATGCGGCTGTGGACCGACTCCAGCCCGGGCACGCCGAAGGCCTGGACGTGCCTGTTCGAACGGATGCGCGGGCCGGACGCCCGTCCGCTGCCGTCGGCGGCCGCCGGGGTGAACGCGCACATCAACTTCGACCTGCCGTTCGCGCTGGTGACCACGTTCGACAGCCTGGAGTCGGAGCCGGTCGACGGCACCGAGCAGCACCGCGACTACCTCGAGATCAACAACATCTTCGCGGACAAGATCCCCGGCCTGCGGCGCGGCTACCTGGAGCGGTGGCAGCTGCTCATCGACATGCTCAACGGCGACATCGACGACTGGTACCAGGGGGAACTGGTCGAGTACACCCGCGACGTCGCCTGGCGCAACGCGCAGAAGATCTGGCGGTGCCGGCACGACCCGGCCGCCCACGAGTGTGAGCGCGCGCGGTTGGACGACACCGCCGCGGCGCTCGGCCGGCTGCTGCTCTCGCCCCTCGGGGCGTTCCTGCAGTAGCCG
The DNA here is from genome assembly GCF_040643125.1 of Micromonospora sp. NPDC047465. NCBI lineage: Bacteria > Bacillati > Actinomycetota > Actinomycetes > Micromonosporales > Micromonosporaceae > Micromonospora > Micromonospora sp. NPDC047465. Next base: position 43,634 of record NZ_JBEYTP010000024.1, on the reverse strand, counting down.
GGACGGGGGGTCCCCGCGCTCCGCACCGGCACACGGCGGAGCGCGGGGACGCGTCCGCTCCGCCCGCGCGCGCGGCCGCCCGCCATCCGCCGAGGCTGGTCGGCCGCGCCGGGTGGCGCGGTCAGGGGCGTTTCGACCTGATGCGGTACGCCGCGGCGGCTGCCCGGCCGGTGCACCGCTCGCAGCAGAAGCGCTGCCGGGCCGACACCCGGGACGACCGGGCGGCCTGGCTGGTCGGGCGGCTGGCACTGGCCGGCTGAGGACGGCGCCGACGGCGGCCGGGCCCGGGGGGTGCCCGGCCGAAGTCGGCGCGCGGCGGGCGGGCCCGGAGGGTGCCCGGCCGCCGTGGCCGCCCGGCGGGCGGGCCGTGGTCGGGGGTTGGGGGAGGGCCGGCCGGCCCGGGGGGTGTCGGCCGGTCCGCGCGGGGTACGCCCGCGCCGGCCGGTGGCTGACGGCCCGGCCGGCGCCCCCGGCCGGCCCGTCTGTCCGGGAGGGCCTCCCGCCCTGTCGGAAGGGCGTTCCGGGTTCGCCGTTCCGGCGGGCGGCCGGCGGGAGACCGCCTACGGTCGGGTCAGGACGGCCGAGGGGCGGGGACGGGGGATGGCTGACGAGCACGGGGCGGGGTCGCGGCGCACGCGCGGTCGCCGCCAACCGCCCGCCGGACGGGACCGGGAACTGCGCGCCGCGCGCGATCCCACCCGCCCCGGCCGCCGCGCCGGTCGCCCGGTCGCCGTCCCGGAGGTCGTGGCCAGCCCCAGCCGGCCGGTGGCGCCGCCCAGCCCGTTGCGACGGTGGCTGTTGATGCACCGGGTGCAGCCGGTGGGCCCCGAGTCGGCGGAGGGCCAGGCCCGCTCGCACGCCTGGTGGCAGGTCATGTGCCTGACCGGGGTGGACTACTTCTCCACCCTGTCGTACCTGCCGGGGATCGCGGCGGTCGCGGCCGGGGCGCTCTCCCCGCTGGCCACCCTGCTGATCGTCGCGCTGACGCTGCTCGGCATGCTGCCGATGTACCGGCGGGTGGCCCGGGAGAGCCCGCACGGGCAGGGCTCGGTGGCGATGCTGGAACGGCTGCTGCCGTTCTGGCGGGGCAAGGTCTTCGTGCTGGTCCTGCTCGGCTTCGTGGCCACCTCCTGGATCATCACGATCACCCTCTCCTCGGCCGACGCCACGGTGCACCTGCTGGAGAACCCGCTGCTGCCCGAGGGCGTCGGCGGAACGGCGGTCGCCGTCGGCGTCACCGTCGTGCTGCTGCTGGTCCTCGGCGGCGTCTTCCTGCTCGGCTTCCGGGAGGCGGTGGCGGTGGCCATCCCGCTGGTCGCCGTCTTCCTGGTGCTGAACGCGGTGGTCGTCGCGGTCTCGTTGGCGGAGATCGCGGCGGACCCGGGGACGCTGGCGGGCTGGACCTCGGCGCTGAACGCGGGCCGGGGCCCGGGCGAGGTGGCGGTGACCGCCGTGCTGGCCTTCCCGCTGCTGGTGCTCGGGCTCTCCGGTTTCGAGACCGGGGTCAGCATGATGCCGCTGGTGGCCGGGGAGGGGCCGGACGGCGCGGCCCGGTTGGCGGCGCGGATCCGCAACACCCGGCGCATGCTCGCCACCGCCGCCCTCGTCATGTCGGTCTACCTGGTCTCGACCTCGCTCGTGACCACGGTGCTGATCCCTCCCGGTGAGTTCGCGCCGGGCGGGGCCGCCAACGGCCGGGCGCTGGCGTACCTCGCCCACGAGCACGTCGGCGAGGTCTTCGGCACCGTCTACGACGTCAGCAGCGTGCTCATCCTCTGGTTCGCCGGCGCCTCCGCGATGGCCGGCCTGATCAACATCGTGCCCCGCTACCTGCCCACCTACGGCATGGCGCCCGAGTGGGCCCGCGCGGTGCGCCCGGTCGTGATCGTCTACACGCTGGTCAGCATCGCGATTACCGTGGTGTTCCGGGCCGACGTCAACGACCAGGCCGGGGCGTACGCCACCGGGATCCTCGCCATGATGGTCTCCGCCGCCGTGGCGGTCACCATTTCCGCGGCCGGCCGCCGGGAGCGCCTCGCCGCCGTCGGCTTCGCCGTGCTCACCCTGGTCCTGCTGTACGCCCTGACCGAGAACGCCGTCGCCAAGCCGGACGGCATCACCATCTCGGCCCTGTTCATCCTCGGCATCGTCGCGGTCTCGCTGGTCTCGCGGGTGAGCCGGACCACCGAGCTGCGTGCGGAGCGGATCGAGTTCGACGAGGCGGCCCGACGGTTCGTCGCCGACTCGCTGGCGCACGACGGACGGCTGCACCTCATCGCCCACAAGCGGGCCCGGGGCGCGGTGAAGGAGTACACGATCAAGGAGCGGGCGCAGCGGGGGATGAACCCGGTCCCCGGCGAGGGCGACATCCTGTTCCTGGAGATCGAGGTGGTCGACCCGTCCGAGTTCAGCCAGGTGCTGCGGGTCCACGGCGTGGAGGTCGGGGGCTTCCGGGTGCTGCGGGCCAGCAGCCCGGCGGTGCCGAACGCCATCGCGGCGATCCTCCTGGCGCTGCGCGACGCCACCGGCGTCCGCCCACACGCCCACTTCGAGTGGTCCGAGGGGAACCCCCTCGCGCACCTGCTGCGTTATCTCATCCTCGGTCGGGGCGACACCCCGCCGGTGGTCCGGGAGATCCTCCGCAAGTCCGAGCCGGACCCGGCCCGCCGGCCGGGCATCCACGTCGGCGGCTGACCCCGGCACCCGTGCCAGCCTCGGGCCGTGCGGTTGTTATCACGTCTTTCAAGGTGAATCGTACGTTTATTCATCTTCGACTGACTTGCCCGAGTTTCGCTCGTATCGTGGCCTTCGGTGGCTGTCGGGATGTCAGTCACCCCGCGCCCGGTTCGGGCCGGCCGTGTCATGCACGAGAGGCAGGGGAAGGCTGATGTCGACGTATCAAGGGAACCGGCGAGCGGCGCCAAGCAGGCGGCGGTCCCGGTGGTTCTTAGCCGGTGGGCTCGTGGCGGGCACCCTGGTGGCCGGGGTAGCCGGGGTGGCGGGCGGCGTCGCGGTGGCCGCGGGATCGCCCGTCGCGTCGGAGACACCGTCCCTGGTGCTGCGCGGCGACGACTCCGGCGCGGAGCACCGCGACGACCGCCGCGAGCAGGGCCGCGCCGCCCTCGGCGGGCAACCCTCCGACGACCCCTCCGGGGCTGCCGCCGGGGAGCCCTCCGGCGACCGGTCGGGCGACTCCGCCGGGGAGCACCGGGGCGGGGAGGAGGGCCGCGACGGGTACCCGGACCCGGGGCCCGGGGCCGGGCGCCGCGGGGAGGTCGCGGTGCCGTGCGACTCGTCGAAGCTCATCGCCGCGCTGGTCCGGGCCAACGCCGAGGGCGGCGCCCACCTGCGCCTCGCGCCGAAGTGCACGTACGAGCTGACGCACGCCTTCCAGCAGCCCGACGACTACGACGGCGGGATCCGGGACGCCCGGGAGGCGGCCGACAGCGCGGAGAACCCGGGCGACGCCGAGGCCCCGCCGCGCAACCCGCAGCACGACAAGGCGGGGCTGCCGGTCATCTACCACCCGATCACGATCCGGGGCGAGGGCGCCACCATCGAGCGGGACGTGCACGCCGAGGCGTTCCGGTTCTTCACCGTCCGCGACGGCGGGGAACTGACCCTCTCCGACGTCGTGCTGCGCAACGGCCTCTCCGCCGCCGAGGGCGGCAGCATCCACGTCGTGCACGGCGCGTCGGCCGTGGTCGAGCGCACCGCCGTCGTCGGCAGCACCTCCCTCTCCGCGGAGGGCGGCGGTGGCGGGATCTTCAACGACGGCAACATGGTGGTCGCCGACAGCACGTTCGTCGACAACCACGCCGCCGGCAAGGCGGGCAAGGGTGGGGGCCTGCTCAACGGCGGCGTGCTGAGCCTGCGCACGTCGGACTTCCGGAACAACACCGCCGTCGCGTACGGCGGCGGCCTCGGCAACTACCGCGGGGCCGCCGAGGTGCAGAAGAGCACCTTCGCGCACAACAACGCGGCGCAGGGCGGCGGCATCGCCAGCTTCTCGGCCCGCACCAGGGTGGCCGACAGCAAGGTGCTCGGCAACACCGCCCAGACCGGTGGGGGCATCGCCAACTCGGACGCCCTGATCTTCCTGCGCGGCCTGGAGGTGCGCGACAACACCGCCACCGGCAACGGCGGCGGCATCTCCACCTCCCAGGGGCTGCTGCCGCTCGACGACAGCGTCGTCGCCGGCAACACCGCCCGGGGCACCGGCGGCGGGATCTACGCCGCGAAGTCCAACCTGCTGGTCCGCCACAGCGAGGTCGACGGGAACCACGCCGTCGGCGCGGCGTCGACGGGCGGCGGAATCTTCGCGACCCAGGGTCAGGTCTCCCTCTACCGCAGCCGGGTGAGCGACAACACCGCCACGGGCAAGCCGGGCGGTCTCTTCGCGGACAAGGCCCGGGTCAGGGTCGACGACGAGACCGACATCGTCGACAACGAGTCCACCAACTGCGAGGGCAGCCGGGTACCGGTGGCCAACTGCTTCCGCTGACCGGCCGCCCCGGGGGGCGCACCCGGCCCCGCTCTCGACGATCGTGAGGATCGTCGGCGGCGCGGGCCGGGTGCGCCCCTCGTCGCGTGCCCGCCGTCCGGACGGCACCCTCCGTTCGCCGCCCCGTCCGAGCTCGCCTGCGCGAGCTCGGCTGTCGGCCGCTCCGGCCGGGCCCAGCGACCCTACCGGGAGGCGGAGCCGCTGGCGGTGTAGCCGCTGCCCGGGAGAGGGCGCGGCTATACCGGTACGGTCCACGGGACCGGGTTCACGACGTGGGCGTCGTCACGGGCAGTTCGTCGGCCTGGTCGCGACCGCCGTGCTGTGCCGTCCGCCCCGGGACCGCCCTCGGTGAGGCGGGTCCGGGTCGGTTGCGTGCGGCGCGGAGCATGGTGGCGATCAGGATGGCCCCGCCCGCCGTCAGGACGACGCTGACCATCGCGGCGATCCGCATCTCTTGCGTGAAGGCGTCGAAGGCCACGCTCCGCAGCGCCTGCGCGGTCTGGTGCGGTAGGGCTGCGGCGGTGTCGACGGCGCCGCCGAGGGTTTCCTTCGCCGCGGCCAGCTCCTCGGGGGTGAGGCCCGCGGGGGCCTGGGACTCCATCTGCGAGCGGTAGACGGCGGTGCCGATGCTGCCGAGGATCGCGATGCCCGACGCTCCGCCGAACTCGGCGGAGGTCTCCGCCAGGGCGGAGGCCGACCCGGCTCGCTCCGGCGGCGCGGCGGACAGGATCACCTCGGTGACGACGGCGGACACACCGCCGATGCCGACGGAGACCACGGCGAGTGCGCTCACCAGATAGACGATGCCCGAGTCGGTCCGGATCAGGGACAGCGCGACGTATCCGGCGGCCGCCACCAGAAGCCCGGCGATCATCACGTTGGGCTTGCCGATACGCGGCGCCATCGCGGTGGCCAGGGCGACACCCACGGGCAGCACGAGGAACGTGGGCAGCGACCACAGGGCCGACTCGAACGGGCTCATGCCCAGGACGAGCTGCATGAACTGCCAGTTGAACAGCGAGAAGCCGATCATCGCGAAGGTCGCCAGGGCGTCGATGAGCAGCGGCACGTTGAACCGGCGGGTGCTGAACAGCGCGAGGTCGATCATCGGGTTCACGGCCTTGCGCTGGCGGCGGATGAACAGTGCTCCCACGGCGAGTCCGGCGGCGATGCAGGCAGCCGGGGTCAATCCGAAGCCGTGCTTCGCCGTCAGCTTGATGCCGTAGATCACGGCGAGGACGGCCACCAGGGACAGCAGGGCGCCGAGCAGGTCGAAGCGGCCCGGCATGGGGTCGCGGTACTCGGGCAGCAGCAGTGGCCCGAGGAGCAGCAGCAGGATCATCACGGGGACGTTGATCAGGAAGACCGAGCCCCACCAGAAGTGCTCCAGCAGCAGGCCGCCGATGATGGGGCCGACGACGGCACCGCCCGCGAAGCCGGCCGTCCAGACGCCGACGGCGGTGGCCCGCTGCCGGTCGTCGTGGAACATGTTCCGGATCAGGGAGAGGGTGGAGGGAGCCAGCGAGGCTCCGGCGATGCCCATGAGCGCGCGGGTCGCGATCAGCATCTCGGGGCTGGACGCGTAGGCCGCGAGGACCGAGGCGAGACCGAAGGCCGCAGCACCGGTCAGCAGCACCCGCCGCCGTCCGATCCGGTCACCAAGGGTGCCCATCGTAATCAGCAGGCCGGCCAGCAGGAAGCCGTAGGCGTCCATGATCCACAGCAGTTCGGAGCTGCTCGGCTGGAGGTCGGCCGTCAGGGACGGGAGCGTGACGAACATGACGGACATGTCCATGGACGCCAGCACGCACGGCACCACCAGAACGGCGAGCCCGACCCACTGTCTGGTTCCGGCTCTCTTACGTTCTTCGGTCATGTCCTTCGCTCCTGCTCTTTCGGTTGGGACGGATTCCGTCACGCAGTGCGTACTTAGTACGCGCGTAGCTGTGTACAGGATACGCACACGCGTGCGGGTGGCTGCAAATGTGTTTCGGGCTTGCTATTTTCCCTGCTTCATGCGCTCGCTTCGATGGCGGGATAGAATTTCGACACACCTTCGCCGGGTGTGACGAAAAGGAGTGTGGTGATGTCGGAGCAGTCGGCCTGCGCGTCCTGCGGAAAGACGCTGGAGCATGCGGAACGGGGGCGGCCGCGGCGCTACTGCTCCCGCGCCTGCCAGGCGCGGGCCTACCGGGGCCGTAGGACGGAGGCGCCGGCCGACGTCCTGGAGGAGAGCGACAGCGCACCCCACCTCACCGTCGAGCGCATCGTGCGGGCCGGAATCGACGTCGCGGACGCGGAGGGGCTCGACGCGCTGTCGATGCGCCGGGTCGCCACGGACCTCGGCGCGAGCACCATGGCCCTGTACCGGCACGTGGCGTCCAAGGACGATCTGGTGGCCCTGATGGTGGAGGCCGCGATGGCCGACGTCCCTCTGCCCGACGCGCCACCGCGGAACTGGCGGCACGGCCTCGAACGAGCCGCCTACCGCGACTGGGAGCTGTACCACCGCCACCCGTGGATCCTGTCGAGGGTCCTGGTGACAACCCGCGCACACTTCAGCCCGGCACTCGCGGCGGACAGCGAGAGCAGCTTCTCCTCCTTCGACGGACTCGGCCTCGAACCTGCCGACGCCTTCCGGTACATGTTCATGTTCGCCTCCTACGTGCAGGGTGTGGCGCTGACCTACGTCAGCGACGTGGAGGCGGAGCGGCAGGCGGGAAGCACCACGCAGCGGACGGCGCACGCCCCGGACGAGGAACGCAGCCCGCTCTTCGAGTCCGGCGCGTACCCGCGGCTCGGCTCCGCGATGCGCGCGGGCGCCGCCCCCTGGGACCTCGACGCCCTGTTCGCCTCGGGCCTCGCCGGAGTCCTGGACGGCATCGCGGCCGATCTTGCACGGCGGGGCATCGAGGCCTGAGTCGCGGCGGGCGGGTTTGTCACGCGGCCCGGATCGTTCCCGAGCAACTCGGAGTCCATCGCCCGGCGATCACCCGCAGTGTCGCCGAGGTGCGGCCGCTGCTGGCCGAGCGCGGCTGCCGGGTGCACGACCGAGCGCGGCTACGCGCCCTCGCCGACGTGGTGGCCTAACCTGGGCCACCACCCGCGTGCCTTGATTAACGCCACCGAGGTGCGGGTCCGCCGACCGGTCGAGGGCAGGGCGGGCCGGGACCGGTTCGTATCCGGCAAGGCCCCGCCTCCGGCACGGGTTCGGTCCCGTCGGCCTGACAGCCCATCCTCCTAGGATGCTGTAGGCGATGTGCCTCAGGCAGCGGCGTGGCTGACCTCGGAGGCCCGCCCGTCGCCCAGCCCGGTGACGTTCCTCGGCCGATCCACGGACGTCGTCGCTGCCGCGCCCGCGCCGCCGGCGGTTATCGCGTTGACGATTGCTCCGCGCCGTCACTAGGGTCTGCGTCGTGTCCAGCCCCGAGGCGTCCAGACGCCAGCCACCGGTGTCCGGTGGCTGGCCTTCGTTGACGTCGCACTAGACGCTGTCGGAACCGGACAGCGTCCCTCAGGCGTCCCCGCCACCGATCGCCGTCGTACCGGCTGCTCCCGGGCGTCACCCGCGCGTCACCACCGTCGTGCCGCGTCCACGTACCGGGAGGCCCTCGCGCGGTGGTCTCCGTGCGCCCGGCTGGACGGTTGTCCCGTGCGCCGCCCGGCCGTGGCCCGCCGTGACCCACCCGCGTCCTCTCATCCATCCACGACGCGGAATGTGGAGTGTCATGCCGTTCGCCATCTACCTGCTCGGGCTGGCGGTCTTCGCCCAGGGAACGTCCGAGTTCATGCTGTCCGGCCTGGTGCCGGACATCGCCCGGGACCTGCACGTGCCCGTCCCGGCCGCCGGCGCGCTGACGTCGGCCTTCGCGGCAGGAATGATCATCGGAGCGCCGCTGATGGCCGTCCTCAGTCTGCGGTGGCCCAGACGTCGGGCGCTGCTGGTCTTCCTGACCGCCGTCGTCGTCGTACACGTCGTCGGGGCGGTCACCGACAGCTTCGCCGTGCTGCTGGCCACCCGGGTCGTCGGAGCGCTGGCGTACGCCGGGTTCCTCGCGGTGGGCCTGGCCACGGCGGCCGACATGGCCGGACCCGGGGCCAAGGGCCGGGCCGCCTCCGTGCTGCTCGGGGGTCTCACCCTCTCCTGCGTCGCGGGGGTGCCGGCCGGGGCGTTCCTCGGCCAACTGTGGGGATGGCGCTCGGCGTTCTGGGCGGTGGCCGTCGTCTCGCTGCCCGCCGTCGTGGCCATCCGGCGCGCGGTCCCGGCCACGCCACCGGACGCGGCCGTACCGAGCGCCCGGCACGAGCTTCGGGCGCTGCGCCGTCCCCGCCTGCTCGTGACCCTGCTCCTGGGCGCCCTGGTGAACGGGGCGACCTTCTGCACCTTCACCTACCTGGCGCCGCTGATCACCGACGTCAGCGGCTACGACCGGAGGTGGGTGCCGGTCCTGCTGGCTCTTTTCGGCCTGGGGTCGTTCGTCGGTGTGACGGTCGGCGGTCGCGTGTCGGACTCGCAGCCCATGCGGGTCCTGGTGCCCGGTGGGGTGGCCCTGCTCGTCGGTTGGCTCCTGTTCGCGGCCACCGCGGCCAGCGCGCCCGCCGCGTTCCTGCTCGTCCTCGTCCAGGGGACGCTCTCGTTCGCGGTCGGATCCACGCTGATCACCCGGGCGTTGTACGCGGCCGTCGACGCGCCGTCCCTGGGCGGCTCCTTCGCGACCGCCGCCCTGAACGTGGGCGCGGCCGTCGGCCCCCTGCTGGGCGGGGCGGCCATCGGCGCGGGGCTCGGCTACCGGTCCCCGCTGTGGGTCAGCGCGCTGCTGGTGGCACTGGCGTTCGTCGCCGCCGTACCCACCTGGACGGTGTGGCGGGATGCCGGGACGGAGTCGCCCACGCGGGTGGTCGCTTCCTAGCCCGCGTCGCTCCCCGTCGCCGCACGAGGCCGTCCACCGGTCCGGCCCGCGCCACCCGCCAGGCGCGGGCCGGGATCCGTCCTACTCGGAGGGCTGGGGCAGCTCGCAGTCGACCTTCGGGTTGGCCCCGACGTAGTTCAGCGGCCCGGCCACGATGGTCACCAGGATGGTGCCCGCCTCGGCGCAGTTGGTGTCGTCGCCGTTGTAGTAGCCGCGCTGGCCGGCGGCGACCGCGCCGATGATCAGCCAGATGACGACGATGACTCCGAGTATCGACGTGCCGCGCATCGCTGCCTCCAGAAAGGGGTGTGGTGGTTCGAGGTGTCGAAGTTGTACCCAGTCGCGTGGAACGGCTAACGACGCCGCCGGTCGACCGTCCCGCCCGGCAGGCCCGCCGGCCTGACGGCCCGCCCCGGCCGACCGGCCGCCCGGGCCGGGGCGCGCCGGTGCGCTATCGGATCGGCGACCGACGGCCGCGCGCGGCAGCCCGGCGGGCGTACAACTGCGTCAGAGCGCCGCGCAGGAGGACACCATGGACGCCCCGACCCCGCACCTGTACGTCGACCGCCCCGAGGACGTCGCCGTCGCGGCCCGCGCACTGGCCGGGGGCGCGGTGGTGGCGGTGGCGTTCGGGAACTTCTACGCGCTGGTGACCCGCCCGGACGCCGCCACCGTGCGCCGGGTCAACGTCGCCAAGGGTCGGCCGGCCGACCAGGTCGGCAGCATCACCACCGCCTTCGGGCGGATCCCCGCGATGTTCGACTGGGCGCGGCTGCCGCACCGGCTGCCCGCGCACCGGGTGCGGCAGCTGATGGGCGTCCTCTACGGCGCGGGCCCGTTCGGCTTCCGCGGCCCGGCCGTCGACCGGCTGCCCGCCCACCTCACCCGGCACGACCGGGGCGTACGCACCACGCAGGTGATCGCGCCGGGGCTGGCCTGCCCGTCGAACGTGTTCTTCGCGCGGGCGGTCGCCGAGACCGGGGTGGACCACCTCCACATCACCTCGGCTAACCGCTCCCGGCACCTGACCGGGGTCGCGGAGGAGCCGGCGCACTGGAAGGCCGAGGGCATCGCCGAGGACTTCGCCCACCTCGACGACCTGGTGGTGCTCGCGCACCGGGACGAGGCGGCGGCGCGGGCGGCGCACCCCGGGCACCTGCCGGCCTCGGTGACGCTGTTGTCGTTCCACGCCCCCGCCGGGGAGCCGGAGGAGCCGCCGGTGCTCACCGTCGACCGGCACGGCTCGCTGCACGTCGACGACGTGCGCCGGGCCGCCGCGCCGCTCGGCCTCCAGGTGCGGCTCGGCCCCACCGCCGGTCGGCGTCTGCGGGTCCGGGGGTACGCGGAGGCGCTGGTCTGACCGGGTGCCGGATCGGGCTGGCGGTGTCCGGCTCCCATGGCCGCCGCCCGGTGGCTGGTCGGCCTCCGCCCGGAATGCCCGACGTCGCGGCGTCCGGGTGAGCGGACGTCGCGACGTCGGTGGCATCAGGTGGATTGTGTCGTGGCGCCGCCCCGGCTCGCGGGGGAGCGCCGTCCGGCGCCGCCGTCGGTGCGGCGGCCCCGGGGGTCAGGCGTCGTCGCCGCCGGTCGGCAGCGCGGCGGCCGCCTCCTGCGAGGCGCCCGCGAGCACCTTCGCCTGCTGGGGCCAGGTCGCCAGGCTCGGCGCGGCCCGCAGCCCGGCGCCCCGGATCGTCTCCCGCAGCGCGGCCTCGTCCAACTCCGCGAGCTGCCCGTACGTGCGGATGCCGGCGGCCTGCAGCGCCGCCGCCATCTTCGGGCCGACGCCCTGGATGCGGCGGAAGTCGTCGGCGGCGTCCGCGTCGGCCGCGGACCGCACCGGCGGGGTTGCCACCGCGCCGCGCGCGGCGGGCACGACCACCGGCTCGGCCGGCTCGTCCGCCGGCTCGGCCGGCACGTCCGCCGGCGTGGTCGCCGCCGGCGTCGCGTCCTGCTCGGCCGGGGCGGCGGGGGTCGGCTCCGCCGGGCCGGCGGCTGCGGGGACCGGCACGGCCTCGGGCTGCGCCTGGGCGGGGACGGCGACGGCCCGGACGGGTTCCGGCTCGGCGGCCGGGACGGGCTCCGCCTCGTCGGCGCGCGCGGGCTCCGACTCGGCGGTCGGGGCCTCGATCGGGGCGGCGGTGGCCGGCACCGGCTCCGGTTCGTTCACGGCGACGGGTTCCGGCTCGGTGGCCGGCACCGGCTTCGGTTCGTTCACGGCGACGGGTTCCGGCTCGGTGGCGGTGGTCGGTTCCTCGGCCGGCTCGCGGTCGACGGGGCCGGTCACCCCGGCGGCGGCCGGCAGCACGACCTCGGCGTCCGGCCGGTGATCCGGGGCGGTGTCGCTCGGCGTGGCCGCCGCCACGGAGTCGGTGTCGGGCGCCGGCACCGGGTCGCCGGTGAGCGCCATGTCGGCCGGGTCGACCTTGTCGGCCGGCGCGGCGTCGGTGGCGACGACGGTGACCGGGGCGGGGCCGGCGTCGGCCGGGCCGTCGAGGGCGGGCACGGGGTCGGCGACGGCGTCCGGGGCCCGGTCGAGGGTCACCTCGGGGCGTACCTCGTCGGTGGTGGCGGCGGGCGGCGGGTCGACCACCACGGCGGTCACGCCGGCGACCCGGTCACCCTCCACCGTGGGCGAGCCGTGCCCGGCTGCCGCGCCCTGCCGGCCGCGCCAGAACCATCCGGCGGCCAGACCCACCAGCAGGGCCACGATCAGTATCAGCCAGTGCCCGAAAGACCACGCCACGGCGGACCTCCTATTCGTTCGCGTCGAAACTCCGAGAAAAACTCGCCGCAGCTTCGCACACGTGCCGTGCGGGCGGCAGGCAGGATCGGCCGGTCACGGCGCATGTGGGACGGGTTGCACCGGCGGTGTCCGTCGGGCGACGGACCGTCGTCGCCCGGCGCCGTCCGCGCACGGTGCGGGGCGGGCACGCGGGGACCCCGGCGCCGGGCGGGCGCCGGGGTCCGGGTCGGACGGTCAGTCCTCCTCGCCGCGGTAGGTGTAGAAGTCGTTGACGAACTTGCGCGCCAGTCGGGGCACCCGGCTGGTGACGCCGAAGTAGCCGCGTGCGCCGAGCAGCGCGAGCCGGCCGACGACGGGTTTGTACATCCGGTCGTCGCCGTTGGTGCCGCTGCGGTTGAGTGAGTCGGCGACCCGGGCGAAGCCGTACGGCACCATCGCGGCCTCGTAGTCGGCCACCGCCTGGAGCAGCGTCTTGTCGCCGGCCGCGGCCAGCCGGAGCTGCCGGCAGAGCAGGGCGGCGTCGCGCAGCGCGGTGTTGGCGCCCACGCCGCGTCCGGGGGTCATGGTGTGGATGGCGTCGCCGAGCAGGGTGACGGTGCTGCTCTTCCACGGCGGCACCGGCTCGCTGGTGGAGACCCGGATCGGCAGGGCGCTGCCCGGGTCGCTGCGGGCGAGCAGTTCGCGCAGGTGGGGGTGCCAGTTGCGGGTGAGTTGGAGGGCGAGCAGGACGAGGTCCTCGCCGCGGCGCTGCATGACGTCGGGCGGGAACCGGCGGGCGGTGCTCCAGATGACCAGGTTGATGTTGTCGCGGGTGGTGTCGTGGCGCAGCCCGGGCCAGTCGCGCAGCAGCGCGGCGTCGGCGGGGTCGACGCCGGGTTTCAGCGTGCCGTCGCCGTTCCACTTGAACTCCATCACGTGCAGCACGCCCATCATCCCGCCGGTGCCGAAGATCAGCGAGATGCCCTGCTCGATTCGTTCGGGCAGCAGTTGGCGGGTGTGCGGGGTCAGGGGGATGCGGGTGGCGATGTTGACCGTGCCGGCGTCGCGGGTGACCGCGTGCGGCAGGTACTGGCGGCGTACGGCGGAGTGGGTGCCGTCCGCGGCGACGAGCAGGTCGCCGGTGGCGGTGCTGCCGTCGGCGAAGTGGGCGGTGACGGTGCCGTCGTCGCGTTGCTCGTACCGGGTGAAGGTCTTGTCGAAGTGGACCGCGTCCTCCATGCCGGTGAGCAGGACCTGGCGCAGGGTCATCCGGGCCACGGACCGTTCGGTGTCCACCGGGTCGGTGTCGGGGCGCAGGGTGAACGAGGCGGTCTGGCGCATCCGCTGGGTGATGACGTTGAAGTAGCGGGGGGATCGGGCGCAGGTGGCCAGGTAGGTGTCGAACAGCCGTGGCGGCAGGCACTCCCGCAGGGCGCGGCTGCCGGTGGGGCCGATGCCGACGCGGTAGCCGAGCAGTCCCTCGCCGCGGGTGCGGTACTTCTCGTAGACGGCGACGCTGATCCCGGCGCGGCGCAGGCCGTGGGCCAGGCAGAGCCCGCCGGTGCCGGCGCCGATGATCAGGACGTGGGGTGGTCTGGGTGACATGGGGCCGCCTCCGTTCAGCCGGCCGCGTGCGGGGACGGCGCGTCGGCGGCGTCCCAGCGGTAGAAGCAGCCGGCGATCGCGTCGCGTGGCGAGCGCCAGGTCGGCAGGTACGGCGAGGTGTGCGCGGACAGGCGCTCGTTGACCTGGCGGTACAGCGGGTGGTTGCGGGCGCCGGCCAGGGCGTCCGGGTCGACTTCCGCGGTCTCCATCAGGTGGACGCACAGGTCGTGCAGGCAGTACAGGGACCGGTGCCGGACGCCGGTCAGGGCGGGCAGTTCGGTCGCGTCGGACTCGGCGAAGATCTGCGCGACCCGACCCTCCGCGCCCGGGATGATCCTGCTGACGATCAGTAGACGGCTCATGGGACCCCTCTCGCCGGTGGCGCTCCGCGAGCGGTGTCGGAGACCACGGATTGTTGTGCGGCCCACCCTGCCCGGGCGGCTGTCACCTGCCCGTCACGTGTGCGGCTGCGCCGGTGACGCCGGTTCAGCGGGCGCGGGGCGCGACCCGGGCGGACGGCGTGCGGCGTGGCGGCGGGGTGTCCCGGGTGGCCTCGCGGATGGGCGCGAGGGTGTCGTCGAGCAGCGCGGTCATGGCTGCGGAGGGTTCGAGCCGAAGTTCCCGCAGCAGCAGGTCGCGGTAGACGTAGAAGGCGTGCACGGCCTCGAAGGCGTTGCCCTCGGCGAGGTGGATGCGCACCACCAGCCGGTGCGGGGTCTCGCGCAGCGGCTCGGCGGCCATCGCCTCGAGCGCGGCCTCCAGGGCCTGCCCGTGCTGGCCCGCCGCCAGGTGTTGGCCGGCCAGTTCCTCCAGCATGTGCAGCCGCAGCTGGCGCAGCCGCTCCCGGTCGGCGAGGACCCAGTCGTCGTACCAGCCGGGGAGCAGGTCGTGTCGGCCGGCGGCGAGGGCGGCGGCGCACGGGGCGTCGCCGTCGCGTACCCGGGCGGCCGTGCCGATGAGGGCGTCGACGTCGACCCGGACGGTGGGGCCGAGGCGTACGGTGTCGCCGGCGGTGGTGAGCGGGCAGCAGGGGTCCTGGCGTAGCCGCCACAGCGCGGTCCGCAGGGACGACAGCGCGCGGTCCTCGGGGACGTCGGGCCAGAGCAGCCCGGCGAGGTGGCTGCGGGTGGCGCCGGGGCGCAGGCCGATCAGTGCGATGACCCGTTGCAGGCCGCGCGGCACCACGACGGGGGTGTCGCCGTGCAGCAGCCGGAAGCCGCCGAGCAGGTGCAGCGATATCTGCGTGCCGGGGCGGCGCCCGGTGGTCGGCGTCGACGGATCAGCGGCCACGGCGGCACCCCCTGCGGAACGCTCGTCCCGACTCCTCTGCTGTCCCGGCGCGGCTGCCCTTGACCCCACTGTCGGGTCGCTCCGCCGCGGCGCGGCGTCGCGCGCCGCGGCCGCCGGGCTGACCGTGACGAAGATTATCAATCGTGGTCACTCTCGGTCAATGTTTCGGATGAGATCGGACCGCCGGCGACGTGTCCACGAAAACGGTTCTGAACTGCGGATAGTCCACCGTGGCGAGCGGTGTTGTACAGCGGATACACAGCCTGCGTCAACGCAGCGTCACGAAGTGGCGTTGTCGGGCGGCGGGCCGTGGTGACGCCGCCGTGACGCCCGTGGCCGCATCGTGTCGCCAGTCGTCCGGCTCGGCCGGCGCCGTCGTCACCGACGTCGGACGCCGTGGAGGGAGGTCCACCCATGGACCGTTCGCTGATCGTCGCGAAGGTGGTGCCGAGCGCCGAGGCGCGCGTCGCCGAGATCTTCGCCGAGTCCGACGCGACGGAGCTGCCGCACCTGGTCGGGGTGCGGCACCGGTCGTTGTACCGGCTGGGTGACCTCTACGTGCACCTGCTGGAGACGGACGCGCCGGCCGGGGCGGCGGTCGAGGCGGCCCGGGGGCACCCCGAGTTCGTGCGGGTGAGCGCCCGGCTGCGCCCGTACGTCTCGCCGTACCTGCCGACGTGGCGGGAGCCGCGCGACGCCATGGCCCGGTGCTTCTACCGCTTCGACGCCGCGCCCGCCGGGCGGCCGTCGTGACCGCCACCGCGCCCCGGGAGGGGCAGCTCTGGTCCCGCTGCGGCGGCTGCGCCACCCTGCTGTACCGCAAGCGGCTGCGCCGCAACCTCGACGTCTGCCCCGAGTGCGGCACGCACGCCCGCCTCGACGCGCCGGAGCGGCTGCTCCAGCTCGTCGACCCGGGGTCGTTCACCGCCCTGCCGGACCGGCCGGCGGAGGTCGACCCGATCGGTTTCGTCGACCTGCTGCCGTACCCGCACCGGCTCACCGCCGCCCGGGCCGGCACCGGGCTGGCCGAGGCGGTCGTCTGCGGCACCGCCACCATCAGCCGGCATCCGTGCGCGCTCGCGGTGATGGACTTCCGCTTCCTCGGCGGCAGCCTCGGCTGCGCCGTGGGGGAGCTGATCACCCGGGCCGCCGAGCGGGCGCTGGAGGACGGCACGCCGCTGATCCTGGTCACCGCCTCCGGCGGCGCGCGGATGCAGGAGGGCGTCCTGTCGCTGATGCAGATGGCCACGGTCAGCCAGGCGATCGCCGCGCTGCGGGAGGCGGGGCTGCTCACCGTCAGCTTGCTCACGGACCCGACGTACGGGGGAGTGGCGGCCTCGTTCGCCACCAACACCGACGTGGTGATCGCCGAGAGCGGGGCGCGGATGGGCTTCGCCGGGCCCCGGGTGATCCGGCAGGTCACCGGCCGGCCGCTGCCGGAGGGCTTCCAGACGGCCGACTTCCTGCTGCGGCACGGGCAGGTCGACATGGTGGTGCCCCGGCACGCCCTGCGGGGCCGGCTGGCGGCGCTGCTCGCCGCGGCCCGGGCGGGACGTCGGCCGGCGGCGCGTCCCGCCGTACCCCGGCAGGAGCCGTCGCCGGGCGTGGCGCGGCCGGCCGGCGAGGCGGGTGCCGCGACGGCGCCGGGCCCGGCCGACCCGCCGGGCGGCGACGCCTGGGAGACGGTGCGGCTGGCCCGGCACCCGGGCCGGCCGACCACACTGGACTACCTGGAGTCGGCGTTCGACGGCTTCGTCGAGCTGCACGGCGACCGGCTCGGCGCCGACTGCCCGGCGGTGGTCGGCGGACTGGCCCGGCTGGACGGCCGGCCCGTCATGGTGATCGGGCACCAGAAGGGCCACACCACCGCCGAGCTGGTCGCCCGCAACTTCGGCATGGCCAGCCCGGCCGGGCACCGCAAGGCGCTGCGGCTGATGCGGCTGGCCGCCCGCCTCGGCCTGCCGGTGGTCACCCTGGTCGACACGCCCGGGGCGGATCCCGGCGTGGGCGCCGAGGAGCAGGGGCAGGCGGCGGCCATCGCGGAGAACATCCTCGCGCTCGCCGTGCTGCCCACCCCGGTCGTCGCGGTGATCACGGGGGAGGGCGGCAGCGGCGGCGCGCTGGCCCTCGCGGTGGCCGACCGGGTGCTGATGCTCCAGCACGCCGTCTACTCGGTGATCAGCCCGGAGGGCTGCGCCGCCATCCTCTGGCCGGATCGGGGGGCCGCCCCGCAGGCGGCGCGCGCGTTGCGGTTGACCGCGCCCGACCTGTGCCGCCTGGGGGTGGTCGACGACCTCGTGCCCGAGCCGGCCCCGGCCGCGCACCACGACCCGGAGGCGGCCGCGCGCGCGTTGGGCGCGGCGGTGTCGGCCGCCCTGCTGCCGCTGCTGGACGTGCCGCCCGCCACGCTGGTCCGGCGCCGCCGGCAGCGGTTCCGGCGCTTCGGCGCGGCCCGCCTCGGCGCCCGGTCGGGTGTCCGGTGAGCGCGGGCGGTGCCCCGGTCGACACCGCGCCGGCCGGCGCGGAGTCGGCGTCCGGGGTGGACGCGGTGCTGGCCGGGCTGCGGCGGCACGCCCGGGACCTCGTCGCCGAGTTGGCCGGCCCGGTCCGCCGGGTGCGGCTGCGCAGCGGCGACACGGTGCTGGAGGTGGAGTGGCACGGCGGGTCGCCCGCGGAGGCGCCGGAGGCGGTGCCCGTCGCGGCCCGGCCCGCGCCGCCGCCCGTGGCCGACGGCGAGCCGGGCCGGTACGCGGTGCGCTCGCCCATCGTCGGCACGTTCTACCGGGCGCCGGAGCCGGGCGCCGCGCCCTTCGTCGCCGTCGGCGACCTGGTCCGCCCCGGCCAGGTCATCGGCATCGTCGAGGCGATGAAGCTGATGAACGAGGTGACCGCCGACCGGGGCGGTCGGGTCGCCGAACTCCTCGCCGCCGACGGGCAGCCGGTCGAGTACGACCAGCCGCTCGTCGCGCTGGACCCGGTCTGAGGCGGTGCGTGATGTTCGAGAAGGTGCTGATCGCCAACCGGGGTGAGATCGCCCTGCGGGTGCTGCGCGCCTGCCGCGAGCTGGGGGTGCGTACCGCCGTCGTCTACTCCACGGCGGACGCCGACTCCGCCGTGGTGCGCCTCGCCGACGAGGCCGTCCTGATCGGTCCGCCGGCCAGCCGGCGCAGCTACCTCAACGCCGCCGCGATCGTGGAGGCGGCCCGGCAGGTCGGCGCGCAGGCGGTGCATCCCGGCTACGGGTTCCTCTCCGAGGACGCCGACTTCGCCGAGATCTGCGCCGACAACGGGCTGACGTTCATCGGTCCGCCGCCGGAGGTGATGGCCGCGCTGGCGGACAAGTCCTCGGCGCGGGCGCTGATGCGCCGGGCCGGGCTGCCGCTGCCGCCGGGCAGCGTCGCGCCGGTGCCCACCGCGGCTGCGGCGGCGGAGGTGGCCGCCGAGGCGGGCTACCCCGTGATCGTCAAGGCGGCGGCCGGCGGCGGCGGCCGGGGCATGACCGTGGTCGCCACCCCCGCCGAGCTGCCCCGGGCGTACGCGCGGACCAGGGCCGCCGCGCAGGCCGCGTTCGGCGACGACCGGGTGTACGTGGAGCGGTTCCTGACCGGCGCCCGGCACGTCGAGGTGCAGCTGCTGTGCGACTCCCACGGCAACGGGGTGCACCTGGGCACCCGGGACTGCTCGGTGCAGCGCCGGCACCAGAAGCTGGTGGAGGAGGCGCCCGCCCCGGCGCTGTCCGCCGGCACCCTGGAGGCCATCGCGGAATGCGCCCTGCGCGGTGCCCTGTCCGCCGGCTTCACCGGGGCCGGCACGGTGGAGTTCCTCGTCGACCCCGACGAGCGGTTCCACTTCCTCGAGATCAACTGCCGGATCCAGGTCGAGCACCCCGTGACCGAGATGATCACCGGGATCGACCTGGTGCACGAGCAGCTGCACATCGCCGCCGGGGTGCCGCTGCGCTGGCGGCAGGAGGACATCCGCCCGCACGGGGTCGCCATCGAGTGCCGGGTCAACGTGGAGGACCCGGACCGCGGGTTCGCGCCGACCCCCGGCCGGCTGGACCGCTTCGTCCCGCCCGGCGGCCCGTTCACCCGGGTCGACACGCACGGCCACGCCGGCTACCTGTTCGGCCCGTACTACGACTCCCTGCTGGCCAAGGTGGCGGTGTGGGCGCCGGACCGGGAGCTCGCGCTCAACCGGCTGGAACGCGCCCTCGACGAGTTCGACATCGCCGGGCCCGGGGTCCGCACCACCATCCCGTTCGTCCGGCGGGTGCTCGACGACGCCGGGTTCCGCAAGGGCCGCTACTCCACCGGCCTGGTCGACCAGTTGCTCGCCGGCCCGTCCGACGCACACCACAGGAGGCTTTGATGACCGTCACCCATGGCCGTCCGCTGACCGCCGAGATCACCGACATCCTGGTGGCCAACTGCGGGTTGGACGCCGAGGCCGCCGCCCGCGCCCCGGCGGCGTCCCTGGAGGAACTCGGCATGGACTCGCTGGCGCTGCTCGAACTCTCCGCCGTGGTCGCCGACCGGTGGCAGGTGCGGATCCCCGAGGAGGCCGGGCAGCTCAGCATCGCCGGTGTCGCCGAGCTGGTGGCCCGCCGCGCCGACCCGCCCGGACACACCGAGAACAGCGTGTTCGTCGCCGCGCCGCTGCCGCTGGTCTGGGACGTCACCAACGATGTCGCCGGCTGGCCCGAGCTGTTCACCGAGTACGCCCGGGCGGAGATCCTGGACCGCGACGGCGACACCGTGCGGTTCCGGCTCACCATGCACCCCGACGAGAACGGGGTGGCGTGGAGCTGGGTCAGCGAACGCACCGCCGACCCGGCCACCCGGCAGGTGCGCGCCCGGCGGGTGGAGACCGGGCCGTTCGAGTACATGCGCATCCACTGGAGCTACGCGGAGGAGCCCGGCGGCACCCGGATGACCTGGGTGCAGGACTTCGCGATGAAACCGACCGCGCCGGTGGACAACGCCGGCATGACCGACCGGATCAACACCAACAGCGCCGTGCAGCTCGCCGTCATCAAGGAGAAGATCGAACGCCTGGCCGCCGACGGCGGCGGCCGGGCCCCGGCCGGTGCCGACGGGGCGACGGGAGCCGGCGATGAGTGAGGACACCCTGCGGCTGGTGGCCGCCGCCGACGTCGCGCCGGACGGCCGCCGCGGCGGCGAGCTGCGGGTGCTGCTCGGCCCGAAGACCGTCGGCAGCACCTCCGGCTTCATGGGGGTGGCGACGCTGCGCCCGGGGGAGCGGATCGCCGAGCACTACCACCCCTACAGCGAGGAGTTCCTGTACGTCGTCCGGGGCACGATCACCGCCGACCTGGACGACGAGGAGGTGCCGCTGGCCGCCGGGGAGGCGCTGTTCGTGCCGCGCAACGTCCGGCACCGGCTGCGCAACACCGGCGGCGAGCCGGCCGAGGTCGTCTTCCATTTGGGACCCCTCGCACCCCGGCCGGAACTGGGCCACGTCGACACCGAACTCGTCGAGCAGCGGGGCGGGTCGTGAGCACGAGGAGTGAGCCGGGGTTGCGAGCCCCGCAGCCGCGAACCGAGGTGGCGTCGTGACCGGGCGCCGCACGGTCGTCACCGGCGTCGGGGTGGTCGCGCCGGGCGGCGCCACCCGGGACAGCTTCTGGAAGACCGTGACCGCAGGGCGTACGGCCACCCGACGGATCACCTTCTTCGACCCGTCGCCGTTCCGCTCCCAGATCGCCGCCGAGTGCGAGTTCGACCCCGACGCGGCCGGCATCACCCTCGCCGAACGGCAGCGCGCCGACCGGTACGTGCAGTTCGCCCTGGCCTGCTCCATCGAGGCGCTCGCCGACAGCGGCCTGGAACCCACCGACGCCGAGCGGGAGGTCACCGGCGTGGTGCTGGGCACCGCCGTCGGCGGCACCATGGCGCTGGAGCAGGAGTACGTGCGGGTCAGCGAATCCGGCCGGCGGTGGCTGGTCGACCACGCCCTCGGCGGGCCGTACCTGTACCCGGCGCTGGTGCCGAGCAGCCTCGCCGCCGACGTGGCCGTCCGGCACGGGCTGCACGGCCCCGCCCAGGTCGTGTCCACCGGCTGCACCTCCGGCATCGACGCCATCGGCTACGCCCACCAGCTCATCGTCGACGGGGAGGCCGACATCGTGCTGGCCGGGGCGTCGGACTCGCCGATCTCCCCGGTCACCGTCGCCTCCTTCGACGCGATCAAGGCGACCAGCCCGGACAACGACGACCCGGCGCACGCCTCCCGCCCGTTCGACGCCGACCGCCACGGCTTCGTCCTCGCCGAGGGCGCGGCGGTGCTGGTGCTGGAGGAGTGGGAGCACGCCCGCCGCCGGGGCGCGCACGTCTACTGCGAGCTGGCCGGGTACGCCAGCCGCGCCAACGGCTTCCACATGACCGGGCTGCGTCCGGACGGGGTGGAGATGGGCCTGGCGATCACCGACGCGCTGCGCCAGGGCCGGCTGTCCCCGCAGGACGTCTCCTACATCAGCGCGCACGGCTCCGGCACCCGCCAGAACGACCGGCACGAGACGGCGGCGTTCAAGCGGGCGCTCGGCGAGGCCGCGTACGGGGTGCCGATCAGTTCGATCAAGTCGATGGTCGGGCACTCGCTCGGCGCGATCGGCTCGATCGAGATGGCCGCCTGCGCCCTGGCCATCGAGTACGGCGTGGTGCCGCCCACCGCCAACTGGGCCACCCGGGACCCGGAGTGCGACCTGGACTACGTGCCCAACGTGGCCAGGGAGACCCCGGTGGACGTGGCGCTGTCGGTGGGCAGCGGCTTCGGCGGCTTCCAGTCCGCGATGGTGTTCCGGCGGCTGGCGGCGGCGGCGTGAGCGCCCGGGCCGTGGTCACCGGCATCGGGGTGGTGGCGCCCAGCGGCATCGGCGCCGACGCCCACTGGCGCACGGTCGCGGCGGGGACCCGGTGCACCGGCCCGATCACCCTTTTCGACCCGACGGAATACCCGACCCGGGTCGCCGGGGAGGTGCCCGGCTTCGAGGCGGCGGCGTACGCCGACACCCGGCAGCTCGTGCAGACCGACCGCTGGACGCATCTGGGCTTCGCCGCGACCAGGCTGGCGTTGGCCGACGCCGGGCTGCCCGAGCGGGCCCCCGAGCCCTACGGCTGGGCGGTGACGCTGGCCAGCTCGTCCGGGGGGAACCTGTTCGGGCAGCGGGAACTGCAACGGCTGTGGGGCGGCGCCACCCGCACGGTGGGGGCGTACCAGTCGATCGCCTGGTTCTACGCCGCCAGCGTCGGGCAGCTCTCCATCCACCACCAGTTCAAGGGGCCGTGCGGGGTGCTGGTCGCCGAGTCCGCCGGTGGGCTGGACAGCCTCGCCCACGCGGTGCGCACCGTGCGCCGGGGCACGCCGGTGGTGATCGCCGGGGCGACCGAGTGCCCGCTGAGCCCGTACGCGCTGACCTGTCAGCTCCGCTCCGGGCTGCTCAGCGACGTCGCCGACCCGGAGGTGGCGTACCGGCCGTTCGACCGGTCGGCCGGCGGCTACGTGCCGGCGGAGGGTGGGGCGGTGTTCGTGGTGGAGGAGTTGGGGCACGCGCTGGCCCGGGGCGCCCGGGTCTACGGCGAGGTGACCGGCTGGGGCGCCACCCACGACGCCGCGCACACCGGCCCGGACGCCGGCGGCGACTCCGCCCGGTACGCCCGGGCGATGCGGCTGGCCCTGGACCGCTCCGGGGTCACCGCGGACGAGGTGGACGTGGTGGTCCCCGACGCCCTCGGGGTGCCCCGCTTCGACCGCGCCGAGGCCGAGGCGCTGCGGGCGGTCTTCGGCGACCGGCCCCCGCCGGTGAGCACGCACAAGGCGCTGACCGGCCGCGCCCACCAGGGCGGCTCCGCGTTGGACGTGGCCACCGCGCTGCTCGCGTTCCGCCACGACACGCTGCCCGCCTCCGCCGGTCCCCGCGAGCCGGCGCCGGGCTGCGAACTGGGCTTCCTGCGGGCGCCCCGGCAGCCGCGCAGCCGGCTGGCGCTGGTCTGCGCCCGGGGTTTCGACGGTTTCAACAGCGCGTTGGTGCTGCGGGGAGCGCCACCGGCACCGAGGGGAGCAGCGGAATGAGCGGGGCACGGGCTCGGGTCGTCTTTCTCGTACGGGTGGCCGAGGAGCGGACGGCGGACTTCCTGCGGGCGTACGAGGCGGTGCGGCACCTGGTCGCCGACGGTGTGCCGGGGCACCTGGTCGACCAGGTGTGCCGGTCGGCGGCGGACCCGGAGCAGTGGCTGATCACCAGTGAGTGGGAGTCCCTGGCCGACTTCGAGGCGTGGGAACGCAGTCCCGGGCACCGGGATCTGGTGCGGCCGATGCGGGAGTGTTTCACCGACGCCCGCTCGCTGCGTTTCGTCGTCCACGCGCAGACTCCCGAGGTGGCGCGCGTCTGACCGCCCGGCGGCACGCCGTGCGCGGCGCGGCACGGCGTGCCGCAGGATCACCGGCATGGCGTACGTCTTCCTGCTTCTCGCGATCTCCGCCGAGGTCCTCGGCACCAGTCTGCTCAAGGCGACCGACGGGTTCACCCGGCTCTGGCCGACGCTCGGCCTGGCCGTGGCGTACCTGGCCGCCTTCGGGATGCTCTCCCTCGCGGTGCGGGACATCCCGGTCGGCGTCGCGTACGCCCTGTGGTCCGGGCTCGGCACGGCCGCGATCGTGGCGATCGGCGCGGTGTTCCTCGGCGAGCCGTTGAGCGTGACCAAGGTGGTCGGCGTCGGCCTGGTCATCGCCGGGGTGGTCGTGCTCAACGTCGGCGGCGCGCACTAGGGCGGCGCGCGACGGAACCGGAGGGAGCGTGCCGCGCACGCCCGCCGGTCGGACAGGCCCCCGGTCGCCTGCGCGTAGGCGGGCACCCGTGTGGTCGCCGGGGTCCCGTCGCCAGGTGAGGCCCCACGCGACCGGTGGGCCTGCGTGCCGGGCGGTGGGCCGGCGCCGATCTGCGGACGCACCTCACCCATGGTGAGCGGCGCGCTGCCGTACGCGCTCGATACTGCCTGTCCGATCGAGGGTCTGCAATCCGGCCAGCCGCTTTTTTTGATCTAGCCATTTGCATCTAGTAATGGTTCTCGCGGCTGTCGTAGTGTTCCGGCAGCACCCCGAAAGATGCACCCTTTGGGCGTACTCGCCCTATTTCAGGCTGGGCGGTGGACGGCGGTGAGCATGGATCGTCCGACGGAAAATCCTGCGGCAGGGACCCCGGAATGGGTCGACGACGTGTTGCTCGCAGGGCCTGCGAACGACATTTGTATACGACTTCCGGAACCGGTGGAGCGGGGCACGTTGCGGCGATTGGTCGCCGATGCGCAGACCCGTCTCGCCGCCGCCGGACTGCGCCCGGGCGGGGCCGCCGCGCTCCGCCTGCCGCCGTCACTGGCGTACGTGGTGAACCTGCTGGCCACCTGGCGCACCGGGGCGCAGGCCGTCCTGCTCGACCACCGCCTTACCGACCACGAGGTGGACCGGGCGCTGGAGCGGCTCACCCCGCAGGTGGTCGTGGCCCCGGTGCGCGGCGGCGGCGGGGCGCTGCGCGTCTTCGTCGACGTCACCGAGGGCGTCACCCCGTACGCCGACCGCCCCGCGGTCAGCGGGCACGCGGTGATCCAACTCAGCTCAGGCTCCACCGGACCGTCCAAGGTGATCGGCCGCACCGCCGACGACCTCGTCGCCGAGGTGCACCGCTACACCCGCATCGACGGGGTGGCGCTGCCCGGCGAACGGATCATTCTGCTGCCCTCGATGGTCCACGTGCTCGGCCTGGTCGGCGGCCTGCTCTACGGCCTGCACGCCGGCGTCGAGCTGGTGCCGCCGGAGCGGCTCAGCGGCGACGCCGTGCTGGCCGCGATCGCCGCCGACGACTCACCGGCCACCGTGCTCGGCGTGCCGTTCCACATCGGACTGCTCGCCTCCACCCGGCCCGCCGGGCCGCTGCCGCAGTTCAAGCGGATGACCACCGGCGGCGAGCTGGTCCCGGCCACCGTCGCCCGCGCCTTCACCGACCGCCACGGCGTGCCGCTGGGCAACATGTACGGGATGACCGAGGTCGGCGTCATCGGCACCGACCTGTACGGGCGGCACCGCCCGTCGATCGCCCCCGCCCCCGGCATCGAGGTCCGCGAGGTCGACGGCGAGCTCCAGGTCAGCTGCCCCGCGTCGCCGTACGTCGGGCTGAGCGACCCGACCCGCTGGGCCGACGGCTGGCTGCACACCCGCGACGCCGGCACGGTCGACCCCGGCACCGGGCTGGTCACCGTGCGCGGGCGGCTCGACTCGCAGGTCTCCGTCGGCGGCCTGAAGGTCGACCTCACCGAGGTGGAGACGACCGCCGCCGGGCTGCCCGGCGTCGCCGCCGCCGTGGTCGTCTGGGACAACGGCATCACCGCGTACGTGCAGCCGGACGGGCCGCTGTCGGAGGAGGTGCTGGACAAGCTGCTCGCCGAGCGGCTGGCCGGCTACAAGCGACCGCGCACCCTGCACCTGCTGGATCAGCTGCCCCGCACCACGACCGGCAAGCTGGTCCGCTCGGTCGACGCGCTCCGGGCGGCGGCGACGTGACCGGTCCGCCGCGCCGCCCCGACCGTCCCGTCCCCGTCCACCTGGACCTCCACCACCTCGACCGGCGGCGCGGCGGCGCCGACCACCGCGACCGCCACGACGAGGCCCCCGCCGACCGGCGGGTGCCCGACGCGCAGCCCCGCCACGCCGGGCACCGGCCGCAGCTCGCCGCCGCCCACCGGCCGCGCGGTGCCCGCGCGCCGGGGCGCGCCGGCAGCGGCAGGCACCGGCATCCGCCGGCGCAGGCCGCCGTCGCGCAACCCCACCCCGAGCGCCTTGCCCACCGCCTCCTTCGCGGTCCACAACCGCAGGAAGTCCGCCGCCCGGCCGCCGGCGGGCCGCCCGGCCAGCCAGGCCGCCTCGGCCGGGGCGTACCACCGCCGGGCCAGCGCCAGGGCGGGCAGCGGTCGGGACCGCTCCACGTCGACCCCGACCGGGCCGGCCACGCGGGCGGCGACCACGACCACCCGGTCGGCGCGGCTCACGCTGACCGGCAGCTCCATCCGTGGGTCATCGGACGCGCCGACGAACGGCCGCCCGTCCGGGCCGTGGCCCACCACGATCTGCGCCTCCGCGCGGCCGAGCAGCGTGGCACCCGCCCGCCGCAGCAGCCGCCCGGCCGGGATCGGCCGACCGCCGTCCCCTCGGCCGACCCACACGTACACGGTGTCCCGACCGGGCACCGGTAACTGGCTCACGGAGAGAGGTTAACCATGCGAGCCGAGATCCGCGCCTTCGTCGTCGAGCAGCTCGAGGACATGAACTACGACGTCGAGGGCATCGACGACGAGACCACCCTCGGACCGTCCGGGGTGGACCTGGAGTCGTTGGCCCTCGCCGACCTGGCCGTGCGGGTGGAGGACCGCTACGGCCTGAAGTTCGCCGACGACGAGTCGGAGAAGCTGGCCCTGATGACGGTCGGCGAGTTCACCACGATGGTCGCCGACCGGGTCGCCGGGGCGACGAGCGACAACTCCTGATGGCCGGTCAGCCCGACCTGGGGCGAGCTGACCTGGTGACCATGCTCGCCGAACTCACCGGGAAGCCGGCCGCCGAGGTCGGCGACCGGATCGGCTCGATGGAACTGGCCTGGCTGGTGCACCTCGTCGAGCAGCGCTACGACCGGCGGCTCGACCTCACCGACGACCAGCTCGCCGGCATCCGTACCGTCGACGACGCCCTGGCGGTCTTCCGGACCTCCCTGACCGCCCCCGCCGATGGCTGAACGGGCCGCCGTCCAGCTCACCGGCGTCCACGCGACCAGCGCGCTCGGCAGGGGACCCGACGCGCAGCTCGCCGGCGTCCTGGCCGGGACGCCCGCGTTCCGGCCGGTGGACCGCTTCGACACGGCGTCGCGCCGGGTCGACGCAGCCGCCACCCTGCCCGACGTCGGCGACCTGGCCGACGAGCTGGCCGAGGCGGTCGACGCCGCCTGCCGGGCCGCCGGGCTCGACGCCGGCCGCCGGGCCGGCACGGCGCTGCTGCTGGCCGTGCACGGCGGCGCGGGCGTGCCGGCGCTGACCACCGGCCTGGCCGCGCGGACCGGGCTCACCGGCCCGACCCGGGCGTACACCACCGCCTGCGTCTCGGCCAGCAGCGCGGTGGCCGACGCCGCGGCCCTGATCCGGCGGGGCGACGTCGAGCGGGCGGTGGTCGCGGCCGGCTACCTGGTCGAGCCGGACCAGTACGCGCTCTTCGACGCCGGCCGCGCCCTCGCCACCGACGGCGCGGTGCGCCCGTTCAGCGCCGGCCGCACCGGGCTGCTGCTCGGCGACGGGATCGCCGCGGTGGTGCTGGAGTCGACGGCCGTCGCCCGGGCGCCGGTGGCCGACCTGCTCGGGTGGGGCCGGGCCGGGGACGCGTTCCACCCCTGCCAGCCGGAGCCGGGCGGGCGCGGCCTGGCCCGCGCGGTCGCCGCGGC
Source organism: Micromonospora sp. NPDC047465 (assembly GCF_040643125.1). NCBI lineage: Bacteria > Bacillati > Actinomycetota > Actinomycetes > Micromonosporales > Micromonosporaceae > Micromonospora > Micromonospora sp. NPDC047465. Next base: position 16,110 of record NZ_JBEYTP010000024.1, on the reverse strand, counting down.
GCTGCGCCGCGCCGGGCTGGCGGCGGAGGCGATCGGGTACGTCAACGCCAACGCCACCGGCACCGGCTACAGCGACGCCTCCGAGGCGGCGGCGCTGCGCGCGGCGCTCGGCGCGGCGGCGGCGCGGACCCCGGTCAGCTCCACCAAGGCGCTGCACGGGCACGCCCTGGAGGCCTCCGGCCTGCTGGAACTGGTGGTCACCGTGCTCGCCCTGCGGCACGGGAAGCTGCCCGTCAACGCCGGCTGGCTCGACCCCGACCCGGCCTGCCCGGTCGACGTCATCCGCGACGCGCCCCGGCCGGCCGCCACCGGGTACGCGCTCAGCCTCAACGCCGCCTTCGGCGGCGCGAACACCGCCCTGCTGGTGGGCGCCGCGTGAACGCCGCGAGCGGGCCCGCCGGCACCCACGGCACGCGCTCGGACGACACGCGCCCGGACGGTGGCCCGGCGACCGTGGCCGCCGGTCGCCTCGCCGTGCTGGCCGAGGCGGCCTGGCCCGAGCCGGGCGACGGCGCGCCGCCGCCGGTGCCCGGGTTCGTGCACTCCAGCTTCCCGCCCCTGGTCGCGGCGGTCGCCGAGCGCTGCCTGACCCGGGCGTACGACGGGCGACCCGCGCCCGACGGGGAGCGGACCGCGGTCGTGCTGGCCAGCGCGGCCGGGGACCGGGCCAGCGCGGCGCACGTGCGCGCCACGGTCGCCGCCGGCGGCCGGCCCGGACCGCTGTTCTTCTTCCAGTCGGTGCCCAACAGCGTGGCCGGGCACGTGGCCGCCCGCTGGGGGCTGGGCGGGCCCGTGGTCTGCCTCGCGCCGACCGGGGACCCGCGCGACGAGGGGATCGCCGAGGTCGACCTGCTGCTGCACGACGGTGACGCCGACCGGGCGTTGCTGGTCCTGATCGAACAGGCACCGGACGACGGCGGTGCGCGGGGCCCGGGCGGGGAGCCCGGCGCCCGGGCCGTAGCGGTGCTGCTGGGGGGAGGAACGCCATGAGGACCAGGGGACTACGCGGAACGCTGGCCGCGGACGACGGGATCGGCGCCGGCAACGTGCTGGCCCGGGTGCTGGCGCACGGCGCCGACCCGCACGGGCCGGGGCTCACCTTCGACACCGCCGTGGACGGCCACCCGGCCGAGCTGCCGCTCACGCTGGGCCGGCTCGACGAGCGGGTCGCCGCCCGCGCCGCGTGGCTGCACGAGCGGGGGATCAAGCCGCGCGACCCGGTGGCCGTCTGGGCCACCGCCGCCGCCGACATGGTGCTCAGCTACCTCGCACTGACCCGGCTCGGTGCGATCCCGGCGCTGATGAACGGCAGGCTGCGTCCGGAGATCGCCGCCGAGTACATCCGCCGGCTGCGCGGCGTCGGGGTGCTCGCCGACGACGCGCACACCGCGCTGCTGGCCGGGCACGACCTCGGCGTGCCGGTGATCGGCACCCCCGCCGAGGCGGGCACGGGCGACCCGGCCGCCGCGCCGGCGCACTACCGGCACCACGCCGACGACCCGGTCATCATCACCCACACCTCCGGCACCACCGGGGTGCCGAAGGCGGTCCTGCACTCGCACGCGAGCCTCTTCGCCGCCACCCGGCACCTGCTCGCCATGCCGCAGGCACAGGGCACCAACCGCATCCTCAACGCGCTGCCCGCCCCGCACACCGCCACCGTGCTCATGGTCAACCAGGCCCTCGGCAACCGGGCGGAGATGTTCCTGCTGTCCGACCAGGGCGGCGAGCGGGTGCTGGACGCGATCCAGCGCTGGCGCCCCGACGGGGTGTTCGGCTTCTCCGTCACCTGGGCGGAACTGGCCCGCTTCGACCTGTCCGCGTACGACCTGGAGTCGGTGTCGCTGTGGTTCAACACCGGCGACTGCTCGCACGAGCCGCACGTGCGCCGGCTGGTCGCGGTCGGCTCCCGGGACGTGGTGACCCGCGACGGGATCACGCGGGTGCCCGGCTCGGTCTTCATCGACGGGCTCGGCTCCAGCGAGATGGGCCACTCGATGTTCCACATCACCCACCGCACCGACACCGACCGGTACGGCCGCTGCATCGGCCGCCCCTACCGGTTCGCCCGGGTCGCCGTGCTCGACGCCGCGGGCGAGCCGGTGCCGACCGGCGAGGTGGGCTGGCTCGGCATCGACTCGCCGTCGCTGTTCCGCGGCTACTGGAACGACTCGGTCACCACCCACCGCTTCCGCCGGCGCGGCTGGTATCTCACCGGCGACCTGGTGTACGCCGACGACGAGGGCCGCTACTACCACATGGACCGGGCCGTCGACTCGGTCGACGTGGGCGACGGCCGGCGGTTCTACACCGCGCTGTCGGAGGAGCGGATCCTCGCCGCCTGCCCCGACGTCACCGACTGCACGGTGGTGATCGTCGCCGAGGCCGGCCGGGTGGTCACCGACGTGCTGCTGGAACTCGCCGCCGGCGCCGACGACGCCGAGGACCGCACCGCGCGGGTCCGGGCGGCACTCGGGCCGGACGTCGGCGCGACCCTGCGCCGGGTGGTGCCGGTGCGGCCCGCCGACATCCCCGTCACCGTCACCGGCAAGGTGCGCAAGGTGGCCCTGCGGGAGCGCTATCTCACCGAGGCGGCGTCATGACCGCCGTCATCACCGGGATGGGGCTGTTCACCCCCGTCGGCCGGGGCGTCGCGGCGACGTTCGACGCGCTCCGCACCGGGCGGTCCGGGCTGACCCGGCCGCCGGCCGGGCACCCCGCCGCCGGGTCGCTGGAGGTCGCCGGCCTGCTCCCGGAGATCGACCCGCGCACCGTCGCCTCCGGGCCGGAGACCCGGGTGCTGGACCGGATCGTCGTGCTCGCCCTGCTCGCCGCCGCCGACGCGCTCGCCGACGCCGGCATCGAGGTGGGCCGGGACGTGGATCCGGGCCGGATCGGGGTGATCGTCGGCGGGGTCGGCGGGATGTCCACCCTGGAGGCGCAGGTGCTGGCCCGGGCCGAGCGGGGCCGCGCCGCCGTCAGCCCGTACCTGCTCACCGGAATCCTGCCGAACATGCCGGCGGCGCGGATCGCCATCGCGTACGGCATCCGCGGCTACACCTCCTCGGTCGGCACCGCCTGCGCCTCCGGCGCCCAGTCGGTCGCCGACGCGGTCCGGCTGATCCGCGCCGGGGAGGCCGACGTGGTGCTGTGCGGGGCCAGCGAGGCGCCGCTGTTCCCGACGTTCGCCGACACCTTCGGCAATGCCCGGGCGCTGGCCCGGGGCTGGGCCGACCCGACGGCGGCGAGCCGGCCGTTCGACGCCCGGCGCAACGGGTTCGTCCTCGCCGAGGGCGCGGCCCTGCTAGTGCTGGAACGCGCCGAGCACGCCGCCGCCCGGGGCGTCACCGGCTACGCCGAGGTCGCCGGGTACGGGGCGACCACCGACGCGTACCACCCGACCGCCCCGCGGCCCGACGGCGCCGGCGCGGCGGAGTGCATGCGGCGCGCGCTGGCCAGCGGCGGCGTGCCCGCCGCGCGGGTCGGCTACGTCAACGCGCACGGCACCGGCACGAAGCTCGGCGACATCGCCGAGACCACCGCCCTGGCCGAGGTGTTCGGCGACCGTGGCGTCCCGGTCAGCTCCACCAAGGCGCTCACCGGCCACCTGCTCGGCGCCTCCGGGGTGCTGGAGACGGCGGCCACCGCGCTGGCACTCGGCCGGGGCCTGCTCCCGCCGACGCACAACCTCGACGACCCGGACCCGGCCTGCCCGGCGGACCACATCCGCAAGGAGCCGCGGGCGACGGACACCGGGTACGCGCTGACCAACTCCTTCGGCTTCGGCGGCCAGAACGTGAGCCTGCTGCTCGCGCGGGCCGCCCGGCCGAGGGCCTGAGACAGGCTCCACCCCCGGGCGGGGCGCGCCCGGGCGGCAGACCACGGGGGACCCGTGGAAAGGGCTGAGGACATGGACATCCGTGGGATAGACCACATCGAACTCTACGTGGGGGACGCCCGGCAGGCGGCCTTCTACTTCGGCCGGGCGGTCGGCTTCCACCTCTGCGGCCAGGGCGGTCCCGAGACCGGGCTGGCCGACCAGCGGTCGCTGCTGCTGTGCCACGCCGACATCCGGATGGTGCTGACCTCCGGGCTCACCGCCGAGCACCCGGCGTCCCGGTACGTGCAGCGGCACGGCGACGGCATCGCCGTGGTCGCGCTCGAGGTCGACGACGCCGCCGGCGCGTACGCCGAGCTGGTGGGCCGCGGGGCGGCGGGGGTGACGCCGCCGACCACCTGGACCGGGCCGGCCGCCGAGGTGGTGACCGCCGAGGTGGGCGGCTTCGGCGACGTGCTGCACCGCCTGGTGTCGCGGCGCGGCGACCGGACCGAGTTCCTGCCCGGGGCGGTCGACTTGACGCCCCCGGCCGGCGGCAGCGACGACAAGCTGCTCGCCGAGATCGACCACCTGGCGGTCTGCGTGCCGCCGGGTCAGCTCGACGAGACCGTCCGGCACTACCGGGAGGTGTTCGGGTTCGCGGAGATCTTCGAGGAGCACATCGAGGTCGCCGGGCAGGCGATGAACTCCAAGGTGGTGCAGAGCCCGTCGGGGCGGGTCACCCTGGTGCTGCTGGAGCCGGACCGCAGCCGCCGGCCGGGGCAGATCGACGCCTTCCTCGACCAGCACGCCGGCGCCGGGGTGCAGCACTTGGGGCTGCGCACCGACGACATCGTCACCGCCGTCGGCACCCTCACCGACCGGGGGGTGCGCTTCGCCGGCACCCCCGGCAGCTACTACGACACCCTCGAGGCGCGGGTCGGCCGGGTGGACGCGCCGCTGGACCGGCTGCGCGACCTCGGTGTGCTGGTCGACCGCGACCACGGCGGGCAGCTGCTGCAGATCTTCACCGAGTCCATGCACGTGCGCCGCACGCTCTTCCTGGAGCTGATCGAGCGGCGCGGGGCCCGGACGTTCGGCAGCGGCAACATCAAGGCGCTCTACGAGGCCAAGGAACGGGAACTGGCCGCGGCGGGGGCGACCCCCGCCGTCGCGGCCGTGACACCGCAGGAGGTGCGGGCGTGACCACGACCGAGTTCGAGCCGACACTCACCGCCGAGGAGGAGGCGCTGCTCCCGTCCGACGAGGACGTCGCCTTCTACGCCGAGCACGGCTGGTACCTGTCGAAGAAGCTGTTCACCGACGACGAGGTGGACGCCCTCACGGCGGCCGCCGACCGCTACTACGACGGCGAGCGGGACCGCCGCCTGCCGGTGCGCCCGCCGAAGCTCGCCTACTGGGAGCCGTCGAAGGGCGCGGTGCAGCGGCACAACGACTACGTCCACCACGAGCACGACGGGCTGGGGGCGATCCTGCGCAAGCCGCTCGTCGGCGCGGTCGCCGCCCGGCTCGCGCGGGCCACCGAGATCCGCGTCTTCCAGTCCACGCTGATCTACAAGCCGCCGATCTCCGGCGAGCCGTCCAACATCGTGCCCTGGCACTTCGACAAGCACTACTGGGCGTCCTCGTCGTCGGAGAACATGCTCACCGCGTTCATCCCGTTCCACGACTGCGGGGAGGAGATGGGCACCATCACCATGGTCGACGGCTCGCACCGCTGGCAGGAGGTCGGCGCGGACGACACGGTGGTGCGCCACTTCGCCGACCGCGACCGCGACCAGCTGGAGGAGATGCTCGCCGAGAACGCGGCCCACAACGGCGCCGAGATCCGCAAGGTGCCGATGGTGATCCCCAAGGGACACGTGAGCTTCCACCACTGCCGCACCTACCACGGCAGCGGCGCCAACGTCAGCGGCCGCCCGCGCCGGGCGGTCTCGCTGCACCTGCAGGACGGCGACAACGCCTGGCGGGAGTATCCGCTCTCCGACGGCACGCTCGCCGCGTACAACCACGACGTGCTGGTCCGCCGCACCCCCGACGGGCGGCCGGACTACGCGGACCCCGAATACTGCCCGGTCATCTGGCGCCACCGCGCCCAACAGGGAGGCTGACATGTCACGGTACGACTGGGGGAAGACGCACCCGGGCATCGAGCGGCTGGAGAAGGCGGTGACCGACCGCCGCGACGTGGTGGTCCGGCACCCGCTCTACGCCAACCTCGACACCCACGAGGCGCTGGTCACCTTCATGGAGCACCACGTCTTCGCCGTGTGGGACTTCATGTCCCTGCTGAAGTCGTTGCAGCGGCAGCTCACCTGCGTCAGCGTGCCGTGGATCCCGACCGGCCCGACGGGCAGCCGCCGCCTGATCAACGACATCGTGATGGTGGAGGAGAGCGACGAGCTGGGCGACGGCTACATCAGCCACTTCGAGCTGTACGTGCAGGGCATGCGGGAGGCCGGCGCCGACACCACGGCGGTGGACCGGCTGGTCGACCTGCTGCGGGCGGGCCGGCCGGTGGCCGAGGCGCTGGTCGACGCCGGCGTGCCCGCGCCGTCGGCGGCGTTCGCCGGCACCACCTGGCGGATCATCGAGGACACCCCCGTGCACTGCCAGGCGGCGGCGTTCGCCTTCGGCCGGGAGGACCTGATCCCCGACATGTTCGCCCAGGTCGTCGCCGTCAACGAGCGCAGCCGCAAGCTGCACAGGTTCGTCGACTACCTGGAACGGCACATCGAGGTCGACGGCGAGCAGCACACCCCGATGGCGATGCAGATGCTCGCCGACCTGTGCGGCGACGACGACATCAAGTGGCAGGAGTGCGCCGACACCGTCAACACCGCGCTCGCCGCCCGGGCGAAGCTCTGGGACGACATCCTCGCCGCCGTCAAGGAGGGGCGCGAGCGGTGACCGACGCCGACCCGGTCCGGCTCTACCGGACGGTACGGCTGATCCGCCGGTTCGAGGAGCGGGCCGTCGAGCTGGTCCGCTCCGGGCACGTCGTCGGCGGCATCCACCCGTACCTCGGGCAGGAGGGGATCGCCGCCGGGGTGTGCGCCGCCCTGGGTGCCGACGACGTCGTCGCCGGCACCCACCGGGGGCACGGGCACGTGCTCGCCAAGGGCGCCGACCCGGCCCGGATGCTCGCCGAGCTGTGCGGCCGGGTCACCGGCCTCAACGCCGGCCGGGGCGGCTCGATGCACGCCGCCGACTTCGGCGTCGGCGTGCTCGGTGCCAACGCCATCGTCGGCGCGTCCGGGGCGATCATCACCGGCGCCGTGTGGGCGCGCCGACGGCGCGGCGACGACGTCGTCGGGGTGAGCTTCTTCGGCGACGGCGCGGTCAACGAGGGGATGCTGCTGGAGGCGTTCAACCTGGCCGCGCTGTGGCGGGTGCCGGTGCTGTTCGTCTGCGAGAACAACGGCTACGCCACCACCATGCCCGTCGCGGGCGCGGTCGCCGGCAGCATCCCCGGCCGGGCCGCCGCGTTCGGCATCCCGGCCGCCGTCGTGGACGGCCAGGACCCCGAGGCGGTACGCGACGCCGCGGCGGCCGCCGTCGACCGGATGCGCGCCGGCGGCGGCCCCGAGCTGATCGAGGCCCGCACCTACCGGTTCGACGCCCACCACACCTTCGAGCACGCGGTACGCCTCGACTACCGCCCGCCCGACGAGGTGGCCCGGGGCCGGGCCCGCGACCCGGTGGACATCCAGGGCGGGCGGCTGCCCGCCGCCGCGCGGGCCGACGTCGACGCCGAGGTCGAGGCCACCCTGGCGGCGGCCGTCGAGTTCGCCCTCGCCAGCGGAGAGCCGGACCCGGCCGACGCCCTGGCGCACCTGTACGCCAGCGGGCTGACCGCCCGCGCCGGAGGTGGGTAGATGCCCAGACTGTCCTACCGCAAGGCGCTCACCCGGGCGCTCGCCGACGAGTTGGCCCGCGACGAGTCGGTGTTCCTGCTCGGCGAGGACATCCGGGTGGCCGCCTCGAACGTCACGGCCGGGCTGTTCAAGCGGTTCGGCCCCGAGCGGGTGCTCGACACCCCGCTGTCGGAGCAGGCTTTCACCAGCTTCGCCACGGGGGCGGCACTGGCCGGGATGCGGCCGGTGGTCGAGTTCCAGATCCCGTCGCTGCTGTTCCTGGTCTTCGAGCAGATCGTCAACCACGCGCACAAGTTCCCGCTGATGACCGGGGGGCAGTGCGCCGCACCGGTCACCTACCTGGTGCCCGGCTCCGGCTCCCGTACGGGCTGGGCGGGGCAGCACTCCGACCATCCGTACAGCCTCTTCGCCCACGTCGGGGTGACCACGGTGGTGCCGGCCACCCCGGCCGACGCGTACGGGCTGCTGGTGTCGGCGGTGCGGTGCGACGACCCGGTGGTGGTCTTCGCCCCGGCCGGGGCGCTCGACGTCCGCGACGACGTGGACCTCGCCGCGCTGGCGCCGGTGCCGCTCGGCCGGGGCCGGGTGCGCCGCTTCGGCGACGACGTGACCGTGGTCGCGGTCGGGCACCTGGTGCACGACGCCCTCGCGGTCGCCGACGAGCTGGCCGACCAGGTGTCGGTGGAGGTGTTCGACCCCCGCACGCTGTACCCGTTCGACTGGGACTCACTCGCCGAGTCGGTGTCGCGCACCGGGCGGCTGGTGGTGGTGGACGACTCCAACCGCTCCTGCGGCATCGCCGGGGAGATCATCGCGACCATGGTCGAGCGGGTGCGCCTGGTTGCCCCGCCGCGCCGGGTCACCCGCCCCGACGGCGCGGTGCTGCCGTTCGCCCCGGCGCTCGACCGGGCCGTGCAGCCCAGCCGCGAGCAACTCCTGGCCGCCATCCAACACGTGATGAAGGACTGATGTATGACCGACGCTGACTACCGCTGGCCCTCCGCCGCGCAGGCGTGGCTCGACCTGCCCGCGCCGATCCGCGCCGAGATGGTGGCCGCCGGGGCGGAGTCCTGGCGGGAGATCTTCGACGGCCGGGCCACGTACAACAAGCAGTGGCGGCTGGCCCGGCCGCCGGTGATGGACGAGACCTCGCTCGGCGTGCTCAACGCCGTCTCCGACCGCCTCGCCCAGCTCGTCTTCGAGGCGTGCCGGCGGCGGGCCGGCACGGCGGGGGAGCTGCGCCGGCTGCTGAACGTGCCCGACGGCGAGACCCGGCTGCTCGACGACGACGAGCCGCTGACCGAGGCGCTGCTGGACGCGTTCCGGCCGGACGTGCTGCTCTCCGACGGGGTGCCCCGGTTCGTCGAGTACAACATCGACAGCAGCCTGGGCGGGGCGTTCGACGCGGACACCACGGTGCGTCGCTTCGTCGACGTCTACCGGCGGCGCGGCCTCACCGACCGGGTCCGCCTGGCGGCGGCGCCCTCGGCGGTGGACCAGCGGTTCGCCGCGATCCGCGCCGGGCTCGGCCTGCCCGAGGGCGCCCGGGTCGCCATGCTGATCGACTTCGACGCCGAGTACCCCGGCCTGGACGACCCGCAGCGGTTCTTCCGGCTGCTGTCGCCGGTGGTCGAGCGGGCCGCCGCGTCCGGCATGGACCTGGTCATCGCGCCGGTCTCCCAGGTGACCCTCGACGACGGGAAGCGGCTGGTCGCCGACGGCGCCCCGGTCGACGGGGTGTTCCGCCTCTTCGTGCCCAACCGGGTCACCCCGAGCGCCGGGGTGGACGCCCTGGAGGCGGGGCTGGCGGCCGGGACGGTGCCGATGTGGGTGTCGGCGGCGGCCTGGCTGGTCGCCAACAAGCGGGCCTTCGCCTGGCTCTGGGAGGACGCCGACGCGCTGGCGCCGGCGGACCGGGACCTGGTCCAGCGGTACGTGCCACGGACCTGGTCGCTGACCGCCGACCTGCTCGACCGGGCGGTGGCCGACCGGCCCGGCCTGGTGGCGAAGCCGGCCGACGGCTCCGCCGGGGTGGACGTGCTGATCGGCCGGGAGACCGACACCGACACGTGGCGGGACGGGCTGACCCGGGCCGTCGAGCGGGGCGGCTTCATCCTCCAGGAGTACGTGAAGGCCGACGACGTCCCGCTGGACTTCGTGCACATCGAGACCGGCGAGACGGTCAGCGCCGAGGTGCCGTACAGCATCGCCCCGTACCTGTTCGGTCGCCGGGCCGCCGGCGCCTGCATCCGCACCGGCTTCCCCGGCTGCGACGGGGTGCTCAACCTGGCTCGCGGCGTCCTCCTCTCCGGCCTCCTGGTGGTCGACTGACGCGCCACATCGGGCGGTGGGGCGGCCTGTGCGGGTCGTCCCACCGTGCTCGGTCGCGCGAGGGTCACCGGGCGTCCGCCACGGGCCGTGCCACCGCGCTCGCCCGCGTCCGTCATCGGGCGTCCGCTGCCGGGTCACCGGCGAAACGCGCTTCCCAGCCGGGCAGGACCGGGGCAGCATCACCGGGGTGGGCGGGGTGCGGGCGGGGTTGACGGTCGACCAGTTGCGCCCGGTGGTGCGGGCGGCGTGCGGGCGCGGTCGGGAACTGTGGTCGGCCGAGCGGCTGACGGGCGGCACGAAGAAGGGCGTCTACCGGCTGACCCTGGACGACGACTCCACCGTCGTCGCGTACGTGTGGCACCCGGCGGAGGACTACTGGCCGGCGCGGGCGGTACCGGAACCCGACGACCTTTTCGGACACGCCAGCGGGGCCGGGCTGTTCGAGGCGGCGCACCGGGAGTTCGTCGCCGCCGGGGTGCCGGTGCCCCGGCTGCTGCTGCTCGACCACACCGGCAGCATGCTGCCAGGTGACGTGGCGGTGGTGGAGGACGTGCGGGGCGGCACCCTGCAGGACCTGCGCCGGCGCGATCCGCGACGCGCCGGGTCGGTGCTGGCCCGGCTCGGCGACGCCGTCGGATGCATGCACGCCCGCCGGCGCGACCGCTACGGCCGGCCGGGCCTCGACGGGCCGCCACCGGACCGGCCGGTGGAGCGGGTCGTGCTCGACCGGGCGCTGCGTGACCTGGCCGTGGCCGCCGCCCGGGTCGGGCGGATCGCGGCGGTGCGGCAGCGCCTCGCCGACGCCCTCGCCGAGCGGTACGCCGCCGTGCCGCCCCGGTCCCGGTACGGCCTGGTCCACGGTGAACTCGGCCCGGACCACGTGCAAGTCGACGACCGGGACCGTCCGGTGCTCGTCGACATCGAGGGCGCCACGTTCCTCGACGTGGAGTGGGAGCACGCCTTCCTCGAACTGCGCTTCGGCGACGACTACCGCGCGCTGGCGGTGGCGGGACTCGACGGGCACCGGCTGCGCCTCTACCGGCTCGCGCTGCACCTGTCCCTGGTGGCGGGCCCGCTGCGGCTGCTCGACGGCGACTTCCCGGACCGGGCCGGCATGCTGGCCATCGTCGAGCACAACATCACCCGGACGCTGGCCCAACTCGCCTGAGCCGTCCGGCGGGGCGTGGTCAGCGACGGAGGGTGGTGGAAGGCGACTCCCCGAAGCGGGACCGGTACTCGCCGGCGAAGCGGCTGAGGTGGGCGAATCCGTGGTCGAGGGCGACGGTCGTCACGGACGTCCCGGTTCCGGCCGCGCGCAGCGCGGCGTGGACCGCGTCGAGCCGGCGGGCGCGCAGGTACGCCATCGGGGTGGTCTGCAGCTCGCGGCGGAAGCAGTCCTGCAGCGTCCGTACGCTCACCCGAAGTGCCTCCGCGACGTCGCCGACCGTCAGCGCCTCGCCGTGGTGCTCCGTCATCAGTGCGCAGGCGCGTCGGACGAGGCGCCCGGGTGCCGGGTGCCTCGCCGGCTCGGCGAGCAGGTCGGTGTAGGTGTGGCGGTGGGTCAGCAACAGCTTGCCGACGAGCGCCTGCTCGAAGCGGCCGACGACCTGCGGGTGGTCGAGGAGGGAAGCGCCCTTCGGCTGGGACAGCTCCTCGGCGAGGAAGTCCACCCCGCGGGCCCAGGCCACCGCCGCGGGCGTGCTCATGGTCATGCCGAGGTCGAAGTGGACCTGGCCGTCCACCGGTCGGCCCAGCAGTCGAGCGATTTCCCGGTCGACCGTCTGCCGGTCGGCGTAGAAGATCCGGTGCGGAGATGCCTCGGACCAGTGCATGTCCGAAGCGTCGTAGGGGGAGAGGACCGAGGCGATGTCGGGCGTGGAGGTCACGGTACGTCCGGCGTGGCGGACCTCCGCCCTGCCGCCACGGGGAATCTGCACGAGGTAGAAGGTCTCCAGCGCGGCGGGCTGGATCCGCACCGCCTGCGCGTAGTCGAGGTCGACGACGCCCACGCCGCCCGACCGGCGGGCCGTCATGCGCAGGCGGACGCTGCGGACGCCGGGCTGGGGCGTGAGCCGGTGCGGACAGAACACGCGACCGACCTCCGTGCGGGCGCGCTCGATGTCGTCCGTCCTGACCGTCGTGGCAGCCATCTGGCACCTCCTGATGGGGCCGGGGCGGCTGTGCATCGCCGGTGACGCGCGCGGAACCACCGGTTCGCCCGGACCGGCGGCCCCGCGCCGAGACGCCCTGCTGTGCCGAGATTAGGACCGGGGGCAGGGTGATCAGCAGAGGCGTGCTCCAAACCCGACACCAGGGGTGCCGGGGAAAGTGCCCCGGTTGCGCGATGCGGATGCCGCGCGCGTCCAGCGGATAGCAGCCCTGCCGGCGTGCTCGTTAGCGTGCGATCGCCGCTGGCGCCCCGCTGTCGCGGCTCCCGTCAACGGGTCGCAGAGTCTTTGGAGGTTCGCCATGAGGATCGCCGTCGTCGGTGCTGGATTCGCCGGTCTGAGCGCAGCGAAGGTGCTGCGGCAGAGTGGCTTCGAGGTCTCCGTGTTCGAGAAGTCGCCCGACGTCGGAGGCGTCTGGAGCAGCACCCGGAGATATCCCGGTCTCCGTACCCAGAACAACAAGGGCACCTACCACCTCTCCGACCTGCCGATGCCCGCTCACTACCCGCAGTGGCCGTCGGGCGAGCAGGTCCAGCAGTACGTCGAGAGCTACGTGGACCGGTTCGGGCTCCGCCCCGTTCTGCGCCTCGCCACGGAGGTCGTCGCCGCGAAACTCGTGGACGACGAGACCGCGTGGCTGATCGCGTCACGACCGACGGGTGGGCGGGACCCCGCGACCTGGGAGCGGTACGACCACCTCGTCGTCGCCAACGGCATCTTCTCCGAGCCGCTCATCCCGCACTTCGAGGGCCGTGCGGACTTCGTCGCCGCGGGCGGACGTGTTCTGGCCTGCGGGGAGTTCCACGATCTCGAGGCAGCGCGGGGAAAGCACGTCCTCGTCGTCGGGTACGGCAAGTCGTCCTGCGACGTGGCGGTCCCGCTGAGCGACGTCGCCGCGCGGACCGACGTCGTCGCCCGTCAACTGCTGTGGAAGATGCCCAGGAAGCTCGGCGGAGCGGTCAACTACAAGTACCTTCTGCTCACCCGGATGGGTGAGGCGCTGTTCCGGTACATCCGCGTGAAGGGCTTCGAGCGGTTCCTGCACGGCCCGGGCAACGGTCTGCGTCGCGGCATGCTCGACGGCGTGGGGTCGGTCGCTACCCGGCAGCTCAAGCTGCGCGAGCTGGGTCTCGTGCCGAACGGGACCTTCGAGGACATCGCGCGAAGCACCGTCAGCCTCGCGACGGACGGTTTCTTCGAGCGGGTCGCCGACGGTCGGATCAGCGTCCACCGGGATCAGCAGATCAGCGAACTCCTGGTCGACGAGGGGCGGCCGGCCGCCCGGCTCGCGGACGGCACGGTGCTCCCCGCCGACCTGGTCATCTGCGGCACCGGGTTCCGGCAGCACGTGCCCTTCTTCGACGCCGCCCTGCACGCCCGGCTCGAAGACGACGAGGGCAACTTCATGCTCCACCGCCAGATCCTGCCGGTCGACGTCCCGCACCTGACCTTCGCCGGCTACAACTCCTCGTTCTTCAGCCCGCTGAGCGCCGAGATGGCAGCGGTCTGGACAGCCGCCCATCTGCGGGGAGGGATCGCGCTGCCGCCCAGGGAGCGGATGCGGGAGCAGGTGCGTACGCGGCTGGCCTGGATGGCGGCGCGGACCAACGGGCAGCACGCCCGCGGCACGAGCATCATCCCGTTCTCGATGCACAACATCGACGAGGTGCTCGACGATCTCGGGCTCAACCTCGGCCCGCTGGCCCGCGCCCGCCAGTGGCTGCTGCCCGTCGACCCGCGCGCCTACCGGAGGGTCACGCCCCGCATGATCCGGCGCACCGCCGCGACGGCGCCGCGGGAGTCGGTGAGCCAGCCCGTCTGACAGGGGAAGGAACAGCAGCCGCGGGGATCCTCACCGAGCTGCCCCGTCCGCGCTTCGGGCGGTCGTGAGGTGGGCGCCGAGGCGGCGGACGGTCTCGGCGGCGGCGATGGCGTCGCTGCGGGCGCTGCCGTGCCGGCCGTCGCTGCTGTAGATCGACGGGTCGGCGGTGAGCGGGTGGTCGGTGAGCCGTACGTGCAGGGTGCCGAGCCGTTCGGCGAGCGCGCCGGTGTGCGCGGAGAGCCGCCGCATCCGCTCGGCCAGGCCGGCCCGGTGCCGCTCGGGCACGGCCGGGCTGTGCGAGACGTCGAACATGCCGACGGTGATCACGTCGGCCCCCGCCGCCCGCAACGCCTCGATCATCGCGGTCAGCTCCGCGTCGACGGCGTCCGCGTCGTACGCCGGGTGGAATGCGTCGTTGCCGCCGCACACCACCAGCGCCAGGTCGGGGCGGAACGCCAGCGCCGGGGCGAGCTGGGTGGCGCGTACCTCGTGCGCCCGCAGCCCGCGCAGCCCGAGGTTCAGGTACGCCAGCTCCGGCCGGACGGCCCGCAGCTCGGCGGCGACGCGGTCCGCCCACTGCACCTCGGGATAGCCGTCGACGGGCTCGCAGAGCCCTTCGGCCACGCTGTCGCCGAGCACCGCGAAGCGCCGCCACGGGTGGTCGCGCAGCAGGGCGACGCTCTCCCCGTCGCGGAGGCACCACGGATCCGTCGATTCGGTCAGCGTCGATGACATGAGCGCACGCTAGTCGACCGGGTCGCCGCCGGCCAGCGGCCGATACGGCACGAGGTGTCCCGGTCGACGCCCCGGCGCACCGCGGGCGAACAGCCGGCGAACAAACCGCGCGCCGCCCCCTTTACGTTGCCGTTGATCGATGTGAATATGTGCACATCGATCGGCAGAGAGCCGGTCCAGCCCTCCCCGGAGGTACGCGTGAGACTCACTCGACGTGGCGTGATGTCCGCCGTCGCCGTCGCCTGCCTCGGCGCCACCATGGCCGTGTCGCCGGCCCACGCCGCGCCCGCCGTCCTGACCGCCGACGGAGCGTCCGGCCTCGCCGCCGGCCTCGGTCCCGATCGCACCGCCGGCTCCTACGTGGACGCGGCCTCGGGCCGTATGGTCGTCGCCGTCACCGACGAGGCCGCCGCCGCCAAGGTCCGCGCCGCCGGCGGCGTCGCCCGCCTGGTCACCCACAGCACCCGCGCCCTGGAAGCCGCGCAGACCCGGGTGGACCTGGGCGTCACCGGCACCGCCCTCTGGGTCGACCCGGTCAGCAACCAGGTGGTCGTCGGCGTGGACAGCACGGTCGGCGCCGCCCAGCTGGCCCGCATCCGCGCCGCGGTGGCCGCCGCCGGCGGCACGGCCCGCGTCACCCCGCTCGCCGGCACGCTCAGCACGCGGACCTCCGGCGGCGACGCCATCTACGGCGGTGGCTACCGCTGCTCGCTCGGCTTCAACGTGCGCAGCGGCAGCACCTACTACTTCCTCACCGCCGGGCACTGCACGGACGCGGTCTCCGCCTGGTACGCCAACTCGGCCCAGAGCACCAAGCTCGGCGACCGCACCGGCACCAGCTTCCCGGGCAACGACTACGGCATCGTCCGCTACACCAACACCTCGATCGCGATCGACGGCTCGGTGGGCTCGCAGGACATCACCGCCGCCGGGAACGCGTCCGTCGGCCAGCAGGTGACCCGGCGGGGCAGCACCACCGGCACCCACAGCGGCACGGTGACCGGCCTCAACGCCACCGTCCGGTACGCCGAGGGCACCGTGCGGGGCATGATCGCCACCAACGTCTGCGCCGAGCCCGGCGACAGCGGCGGCCCGCTCTACTCCGGCAGCATCGCGCTCGGCCTGACCTCGGGCGGCAGCGGCAACTGCCGCACCGGCGGCACCACCTTCTTCCAGCCCGTCACCGAGGCGCTCAGCAAGTACGGCGTCTCCGTGTTCTGACCCGACCGACCGTGGCGCCCCGGCGGATCCCGCCCGCGCGGCCCCCCGCGGGGGGGGGCCATTGCGGTCGGGAGAAGGGGGGGGTGGGGAAGGGGGTGGGCGGGGATTGGTTTGTGT
>NZ_JBEYTP010000023.1:0-119515 GCF_040643125.1 Micromonospora sp. NPDC047465 | reverse complement strand
CGCGCTGGAAATCGTCATCGAGAGAAGATCCATCCTCGCCCCGGGAGGGCTATTTGCTCTGAACCGCTGGTCTCACCCAACCCTGACACCCAGGGATCGCCGAGGTCCTCGGACGGCACTGAAGGCCGACAGAGATGACGCTGTCCCGCAGGTAGCGATCTACTGAGGCGATACGCGAAGCTGAGGAGACCACCCATGCTCGCGCCATCGACATCTTCCTGGAGCGGGTACGAGCTACTGCGGCGGGCGAGGCCCGACGACTTCACGGTCTCGGTCGACGACTATGGACGTGGCGTCTACACGTGAGGCCCGCCGGGTGAGTGACAACCACGACGCCACAGCACGGACGGCCATGGACGTCAGTGGACTATCGCAGCAGCTCAACCCCGGCGCTTAGGCAGGTCAACCCATCGCGATGGTTCTTTCGGGACGAAGGGTCAAACTCGCCGGAGCGTCAGCAGGAAGTCAGCAGAAGCGGTGACATCCGTTGGTAAGTGTTGACAGAGGACGACGGGCGCTGAGTGAAAGACGACTGGCGTTGCCGCTTGCCGATGACGCTCAGCGCCCGTCACCCGCCTTTGCAAGGCAGGGGTTAGGGGGTCGAGTCCCCTGGGCTCCACCACATCATCCGTCCAGGTCACGGGCCATCTTCTCTCCCGGTCGGCTTCCCCGACGATCGAGGATCTTCTTTGGAAGTCAGCGGATCGTCAGCAGAGCCGCCGAAGACCCTGCGCACCGAATCGTGGAAATCCGCCGGCGTGTGCGTGTAACGGTTGAGCGTGGTCGACGCCTGTTCGTGGCCCATCACCGCCTGGACGACGTTGACAGGCACCCCGCCGGACACCAACCAGGTCGCGTAGCAGTGCCGCAGGTCATGGAACCGCAGTCCGCCGGCCGCCTTGCTCGCTACGCAGTCGACCGCTTCCCGCTTGGTAGTGAACTCTGCTGACCATTCCATGCCGTCGCGGTCCGTCCAGGTCGCGCGGAACTTGAGCAGCCCGACCTCGACGACCTGGCCGAGGAGCCCAGCCCGGACGAGGGAAGGCCGCCAGACCTGACGCCGGAAGTTGCTGCGCAGCATTGAGCCGCCCTCGTGGTTGGTGAAGACCCGGTCATCCGTGCCGTGAGCAACCATCTCGCGATGGCGTCGAAGCTCCTGTTCCAGGAACGGGGCGAGCGGCACGGTCCGCCGGCTCTTGGCTGACTTCGGGTACGGCTTGTCGGACAGGTGGCCGTCGACCTCGATGACGACATGCTCGACCGTCATCGTCGACGCGTCGAGATCGACGCATCCCACCGGAGGCCCTGACACTCATCCCACCGCAGACCCGCGCCGGCCGCAGCAGCGACAAGCGGCCGATGCCACTCGGGCACTGCCGGGAGGAGACGACCCGTCAGGTCATCCTGGGAGATGGTCTGGACTCCGCCAGCCCGCTTGCGCTGAGCCGGGAGGCGGACCCCCTCGCAGGGGTTGAACGCGATCAGCCGACTCCTGACAGCGGAGGCCAGGATCGAGGAGAACAGGCCGAAGCGCGAGGCGACGATGGCGGGCGCGACCTGCTTTCCCAATTCGGTCACCCACTCCTGCACGGCAAGATGGTCGATCTTCCCGAGCTGCCACCCGCCCCAGTGCGGCACACTAGCCGCGGTCTCCGCGTCGCGGCCAACGACATGGAAGTCAACCGCGGCGACGGCATCCGGTCCGCGAGTCTCCTCCGGGGAGCGGTCGCCCGATCAGAGCCCGAGGGAGCGGCCGTCCACCAGGATGAGCTCGCCGGGCGGACAGGTGACCTCGCCGAGCACGACTGGATCTTCCACGAGCGCGGAGTCTGCGACGGTACCGATTCCCTTGGTCCTGCACGCCTGCCCTGATCTTGCGATGAGCGCGACGCCATGCGTGCCTGTGGCTCAGTCGAACATGCTCTCACCATCCGTAAACCGCCGCATGTCAGGACACCCAGCTCCGCGCGCGACCGGACCACACCCTGCGACGCGTCGCGGCACGCGACCTCCCCGGTTATGGATCCTCGCCGCCGCTCTCATCGCCCACGGGCGCCGCCACCAGCACCATCGGCGTCCACCTGGTCAGCTACCTCATCAACCGCGGCTACTCCGCCACCTTCGCCGCCGGCTTGCTCGGCGTCCTGTCCGTCACCGGTCGACTCGTCCTCACCGGCGTCCGACGCAAGACACCGGTCGGTCTTGTCGTGACCGGTCGAACCCTGATATCAGCCGAAAGGATGAGTTAGTCGATCATCTGGAGGCGCTTCGCCTCCTGCGGCGGTTCCTGCCCTACCATGCGGCGCGCCAAGGGAATAGCCGGTTTGCCCGGACGGCCCGTATTCTCCTCCTCGCCGCCGGAGCGGTTACGAGGCTCCGGTTGTCGCCGGGTAAAGTGTGGCCAGAGCCACATGATCACCGTGTGTAATCGCCGTAGCTCATGCCTAGCCTCGTCGGATGCGTAACGACGGCAACCTCGACGACCATTACGGCCTTGGCGGACCGGCTGACCGTTCGGACGATGGCACCTCCACCGATCAGGCAGCCAGTGGATTCAAGCCCCGACTCTCCAATGCCGTGTCGCGGCTCGCAGGCCTCGCCGGTCTCGATAACCGGGCCGGCCGGCGGCGCCGGAACCGGATGGCGATCGTCAGCGGTGCGGCCTGCTGCCTCGGCCTGGTCGGCTTCACCCTGATTCCCGCCAATCCCGCCGACCAGTCACCAGCCCCCGACCAGCGCGCCGAGATCGCCCAGCGGGCGGAAGCCGACGCCGCCTCCCGCGGAATGGCCCGCGAGTCCGCCACCCCGGTCACCGAAAGCCCGGCCCCCTCAAGCTCCCCGTCGCCGACGGCCGAGCCCACCCCCTCGGCCACGGCGACCGCGAAGCCCAAGCCGAAGCCGAAGCCGATCACCCCGGTCGCCGGGCTGGACAAGGCGCAGATGGACAACGCGACGACGATCGTCCGCACCGGGCAGAAGATGGACGTCCCCCGCCAGGCGCTCGTCATCGCGGTGGCCACGGCGATGCAGGAGAGCAACCTGTACAACTACGCCAGCGGCGTGCTGCCGGAGTCGCAGAACTATCCGCACCAGGCGATCGGCTGGGACCACGACTCGGTCGGGCTCTTCCAGCAGCGGCCGAGCACCGGCTGGGGCGCTGTTTCGGACCTGATGAAGCCCGAGTACGCCACCCGGCAGTTCCTCACCGCCCTGTTGGAGGTCCCTGGCTGGCAGGACCTTCCGCTGACCGTCGCCGCGCAGACGGTGCAGGTGTCGGCGTTCGGGTGGCTGTACGCCCAGCATGAGTGGCGGGCCACCGAGGTCGTGAACGCCGTCCTTTCCTGACGGCCGCCCGGTGCGGCTCCTTCTGTGCCGCCTGGGTCGGCAGTGACGCGGCGTCGTGGTGGGTGGCTCCGTTGAGGTCCACCGGTAGGGCTTCATCGATTCGCCCGGCTTCAGCGGGTGTACCCGGTCCGGTCGCCGGTCGGGCAGCACCACGCTGTCGGCCGCCCTCAGGGTTGCCGTGTCGAGCACCCGCCGATCCAGCTCGACGGCCAGAGCCTCCCCACCAGGTCGTCACAGCCCGCCGAAATCGCGGCCCGCAGGCTGTTGCGGATGACGGTCAGGTGAGCAAGAGCTACGCCGCAGGTTCGCGGCCGGTGAGATCGATGACGAGGAGTTGCGGCGTCGGCGGGCAGAGCTGGCCGCCGTAAGACCTGCTGGGCTGACCCTGCATGACCCGAGCGTTGCCTCACGTAGGGGAGCCGTCGGCGGCGGTCGGTAGCCCGGAGCATTGAGTGGGCCCGTCGGCGGCGAACGTGCCAACCACCACGTAGCCGCCCGGGGCCAGCGCCTGCCGCAGCACCTGCCGGTACCGGTCCCGGTCGGCTGGGTCGCAACGCCGAGGAACAGCGCGCCAGCACCAGCGGCGGCAGTGGTCGCGGGATCGCGATCGAGGCTCTACGAAGGCGACCTAAGGCCGTATCAGGCGGTCTCGTAGATCCGGATCTCCGGCTCGGCCTTGAGCAGCGGCGACAGCCCGGCGACCACGTCCTTGGTGAACAGGTCGCTGGACAGGTACGCCTGCGCGGCGGCCGTGGTCTCGAAGCCGTGCAGCACCTGGACGTCCTCGGCGCGTACCAGCAGCTGCTTGGTGGTCGCCCCTGGCACGGTGTCCAGGAACGGCTGCTTGTACTGCTGGTAGATGCCTGCCGCCGCCGGGCGGTCGGCCTCGTTGATGGTCAGAGTGATCTCCAGGAAAGCCATGACAGTTCCTTCGCTGCTATTTCGTCGGCCGTATTTCTGCTGAGACCGACGTTATGGCGTGACCTCGGCGGCCGGTAGAGCTCGATGGCGAATGCCGGTATACCGAACTCGTATGGCTACACGGCGTCGGCGAGGCGGTCGGCGAGGGTCTCCAGCTCGAGTGCCTGCGGCGAGCGGGGATCCCACACCGCGGCATAGAAGATTTCCACCTCGTGGCCCTCGTCGTGCAGCGGTCGGCGTTTTGCGTTCGGGTCGGCCAGCTTCGACTCCGGCAGTACCGCGGACCCGAGCCCGAGTTGCGCCCATTCCTCCAGGACCCGGTAGCTGGCCGCCTCACCCGGGTAGACGCGTATCGGCAGGTCATGCGAGGCGAACAGGTCACGGGTGAACGAGGTCAGGCCGCAGGTGTCAGGCACCATGATCAGCTGCTTGCCGCCGATCTCGGTCAGCTCGAGCGGGGCGTCGTCGGCGGCGCGGGAGTCGACCAGCACCATCGGCTCGGATCCGATGATCCGCTGCTGGTAGCGGGGCAACGGCGCGACCGACGGGATGAGGATCAGGTCCAGCTCGCCGGCGATCAGGCCGTCGCGCAGGTCGGCCATGTCGGTCTCGCGCAGCACCAGTTGACGCGAGCTCGGCGAGGTGTCGAGGCCGCACACCGCGCTGTAGGCGGCGGCGACCACCTTCGGGTTGATCAGCGGGGACACCCCGATGCGCAGGACGTCGTCGGGCGGGGTGTTCCACCGGCGTGCCTCGGCGGTGACCGTGTCGAGCCCGGCGAGGGCCCGCTCCACCAGCGGCAGGATGTGCGCGCCGAAGGCAGTCGGCGTCACGCCGCGCGGGGATCGCTCGAACAGGCGCTCGCCGAGACTCTCCTCCAGCTTCGCGACGCCGTTGGACAGGGCCGGCTGGCTCACGCCGTACGCCCGGGCGGCCGCGCTGAACGACCCCGTCTCCGCCACCGCCTGCGCGTAGCGCAGCCCTTCGACACTCAGCCGGTCACTCATGAGCAGACTTTATAGCGTGCGAACCTATAGCGATCGCTTATAGCTCCATTCATCATTCTGTTCTTCCGGCGACCGCGGCTCGTTTCTACTTTAATGCTGTGCCTGATTCCAGAAATGTGCATGTGGCCGTCCAGGTGACGGAACCGGGCGCCCGGCCGGAAATCGCCCCGGTGCGGCCGCGTACGCCGGCGCCCGGCGAGGTGCGGATCGACGTCGAGGCGGTCGGCATCTGCGGCGCGGACGCCGGCACGGTCGCCGACCGTACGCCCGGGGGAGGTTTTCCCGATCATTCCGGGGCACGAGGTCGCCGGGGTGATCGCCGAGGTCGGCCCACAGGTGGCCGGCTGGCAGGTGGGGGAGCGGGTGGCCGTCGGCTGGTTCGGTGGCAGCTGCGGGCACTGCACGGCCTGCCGCACCGGCGATGTGGTGCACTGCCCGGACCGGCAGGTGCCCGGCTTGTCCTACCCGGGCGGGTGGGCCAGCACGATTACCGTCCCGGCCGCAGCCCTCGCGCGGATCCCGGACGGGCTGACCGCTGTCGAGGCGGCGCCGTTCGGCTGCGCCGGGGTGACCGTCTTCAACGCACTGCGGCACGGCGGCGCCCGGCCCGGTGACCGGGTCGCGGTGGCGGGGATCGGCGGGCTCGGACATCTCGCCGTGCAGTTCGCCGCGGCCATGGGCTACGAGACCATCGCGATCGGCCGCGGCGAGGACAAGCGGCAGGCGGCCCAGGACCTGGACGCCCACCATTACATCGACTCCCGTGCCCAGGATCCTGGCACCGCGGTGCGCGACCTCGGTGGGGCCCGGTTGATCGTCTCCACCGCCGCCAGCAGCAGCCAGCTCACGAGCCTGATCGATGGGCTGACCCCGCACGGCCGGCTCACCGTCGCCGGGTTCGATGCGACCGCCGTGCAGTTGCCGATGGTCAAGCTCGTCATGCACGCCCGTAGCCTCACCGGCCACCTGACCGGCAGCCCGGCCGACACCGAACAGGCGATGCGCTTCGCGGTCGCCACTGGGCTCCGCCCGCTGGTGCAGACGCTGCCGCTGGCCGACGTCGAGCGGGCCCTCAAGGTCCAGCAGGCGGGCGACGGCCGATTCCGGATGGTGCTGACCCCATGAACGACGTCGTTGTCATCGGTGCCGGCGCTGCAGGGCTCACCGCGACGACCGCGCTGCGCGCGGCCGGTCTCGACGCGACCTGCGTGGAGGCTCGCGACCGGGTGGGTGGCCGGTTGGCCACGACTGAGGGGTACGACCTGGGCGCCACCTGGTTCTGGGACGGCGAACACCGGATCGCCGACCTCGTCGCCCGGCTCGGCGTCCCGGTCTTCGACCAGCATCGCTTCGGCGACGCGATCGTGCAGGACCACACTGGGACCCGGCGCTTTGCCGGCAACCCGATCGACGTGGTCGCCTACCGTTTCGGTCCCGGCGCCAATGCCCTGGCCGCGGGTCTTGCCGCCCAACTCCCGGAAACGGCGCTGCGTCTGTCGATCCCGGTCACCGGCATCCGCCTCGACGGCGACACCGTCGAACTGCGCGCGGCGTCCGAGACCCTGCGCGCCCGGCAGGTCGTTCTCGCGGTCCCGCCCGCGCTTGCTGTGGCCCGCATCGACTTCCACGACGGACTTGACGCCGATCTGCTCCGCATAGCCGAAGCCACCCCGGTGTGGATGGGTGCCGCCGCCAAGGTCGTCGCCTGCTACCGCACCCCGTTCTGGCGTACGAAGGGACTTGCCGGCGCGGCGATCAGCCGGACCGGACCGTTGCGCGAGATCCACGATATGTCCGGCCCGGACGGCTCCCGCGCCGCGCTGTTCGGCTTCACCCCCGCCGCCGTCCTGCGCCCCGGCTTCGAGGCCGCGGTGACCGCCCAGCTCACCCGCATGTTCGGCCCGGAAGCCGTCCGGCCCGAGACGCTGCACGTCCAGGACTGGAGCGCCGAGCGGTGGACCTCCCCACCCGGGGCGGAGCAGCGGATGGACTACGGGCTCTTCGGACACCCCCGCTACCAGCGCCCTGCCCTGAGCGGACGGCTGCACTGGGCCTCCACCGAGACCGCCCCCGACCACGCCGGCCACATCGAAGGCGCGCTCCACGCCGGAGAACAGGCCGCCCGCGCCGTGCTGACCGCCCTCCAAACCAGCATTCGGTCTCGGAGCTTTGCCTGGCGGTTTTTGGACGGATCCGCTCCATCTGCACGCCGTTGATTGACGTGGATCGTAGCCGCTAAAAGTTGCGCAGTTGCTTGTCGTGCCGCCTTGGTGGCCGCTGTACCTGGATCCGCACTCGATGGTTCGAGGGAGACCTCGGCGGCTCGGAAAACACGTAGTGGCCAGGAGGGATGCCCAGAATTCGCCGGAACTCGGCCTCCCTCCAAGATGGCTATTCGACGGAGGGAGCGACTGACCGCTTAGGTCCGAGCCGTCGACGATGGAGAGACGGAGCCGCATCTCAGGCTCCGCAAGCACAACGTTGCGTCGGATATCTGCGGAACGATCGGCTGCCTTGACAGCTGATCTCCGCCACCTGAACGATCGCAGAACGGGATCACCTAACGCCAGCGTGGCACGGAAGGGGCATGCATGCCGATCAGGAGCGGCTTCCTTCTGTTCCCGTTCTCCGCAGCCGATCAGGGACGGATCAGTGCGCCGTCACTCACTGCCTCCGATGTCGCCTTCGCCGCGGCCCCGGTCGCCGGCGGCCCATTTCCGCAGGCGATGCAGTTGGCGTTCCGGCTGACGGCCGGGTCACCACTGCCGCAGGTTCGGCCGCTGTTCCCGGGGCGTCTGCGCTTCATCCCCGATCCGGCGGCACCGGGGATCACGCCGGAGCCCAGCGCCGTGCAGTTCACCTCCGCCGAGTACGCCAAGTGGCGTACCGTCGGCACGATCCGGGTCGCCGTGGATCTCGAGGCCGCCAAGGCGATGAACGACCCCGCCGTGCGTGGCGGTCTTGAGATCCTGCCGGCCGTCGTGTGGTACGGGCCGGTCCGCATCTCCGAGGAATTCCTCTTCAACACGCTACGGACGGCGCTGCGCCGGGGTCGCGTCGGAGGCACGCCGTCCATCCCACCGACCCACGCCAACTGGGCGCAGCACGCCGTCGCGCGATTCCTCGAGGGACGCTACGAGCCGGTCCTGCGTCCCGGGGCCTCGGCTGCGGCCGACGACCGGATCGCCAACGCGATGCCGACCGTACATCCCGTTGACGCGCAGTCGAATGTCGCGCTGCGGATCACGATGGCGAGTCGGCCCGCCCCGAAGGACGGTTCGTCGAGCGAGTTCGACGCGCTCACCCCGGGCGCCGAACTCGACGACCCCGCCCATGCCGCCAATGGCGTCATCCCCGCCCGCCACGTGCTGCGGGTGCTGCGCCCGCAGCTCACCGACGGCGCCGTGGGCGCGACCGTGCCGGATGCGGTCCTGGCGACCGGCGGCACCACACCGGTCTATCGTGCGGTTCGCTTCACCCGGGTCTGGAAACCGGTCGCCGACTGCTCGGTCCACTTTCCCGCCCAACGGGTACGCGTGGCCGACGCCGCAGACACCGAGCTGGCGACCCAGCGGCTGCCGGCGCACGGCATGTTCTTCTGGAGCTACCCCGCCGACGCGCCGGTGACCGACATCCGCCTCTCGATCGTCGGCGGTATGAGATGGATCGACGGCGCCGCCCCCGACGTATGGCGGTTGCCGGCGGGGGACACGCCGATCGCCGTGGACCTCGCCGCCACGCCCGCCCCGCACGTACAGCTTCGGCTGCGGATGCGGGAGGCGATGCTGGTCGAGCCCCGCGATCGACCCGGCGGCTACCGCTGCACGTTCATGTCGATGCGGCGCTCCGTGCGGGCGCTCGTGGACAACCGCATCTGTGGTGGCCGGTTGAACTTCGGGCGCAGCGCCACCAACGCGGACACGGTCCGGCTGATGAACGATGCCTGGGCTGCGGTGCCCGCCCGAGCCAATATCCTGCGCAACAACCAGCCCTTGCCGAACAGCGACCCAGCTGTCGGGGCGCCGCGGATGATCCCGGTGCTGCAGGCGTTCTTCCCCGACCCGGTGCCGGCGCAGACCATCGGCGGCAGCACCAACCGCACCACCGTCTTCGACGGCGGCGAAATGGCCTACCACCTGTGGCAGAGCCGAATCGACCTGTTCCACGCCGCCGGCGCCAAGCGCAACTTCCCCACCGCCCACGTCGGACGCGGTGGCGCGGGCGCGCTGGTGGCCACCGGCCTGGCCGCCGGCTATCACCTCGACCCGACCCGCAACGCCGGAGAGACCGACGACGCCTACTTCGACCGGATCGTCGGCGACATGCTGACCGGGCTGGAGCCGGGAGCGGTGCTGCAGTTCTGGTACAACGACGCCGACTTCGAGGGCATCAAGGCCACCCAGACCAGTGCCACCGCCCACGCCATGAACGACTACGGCCACTCGCCGGTCTTCCTTCGCTACGTACGCACCGGCGGTGTTGTCACCGCCATCCGGATCATCGATCAGGGTGGCGAACGCAACTGCGCCATCCAAGGACCTGCCGGCAGCCGACGGATCGAGTGGCACGGCGACGAACAGGCCATCTGGACCACCGCGAACTGGACGGAATGAGCATGGCCATACAGGTGGACGGTCGGGCGCTGTACCCGCTCGGCGAGGCGCTCGCCGCCACGGACTTCCCGCTGGTCTCGATGCTGCCGGCCGACGCCTTCGACGGCATCTACTACCTCAGCGCCGACGCCGCGTTCGACGACACCGCGCTGGTGGTGGCCTTCGAGCTGGCCTTCGAGGGCGAGTTGGCGCTCACCCCGCCGGGCACCGATGCGATCGCCCTGGTGCTGGGCTCGGCCGGAGTCGGCTGGACCGGGGTGCGGGCCACCGTGACCATCGGCGCCGAGCCGTCGATCCTGCTCGAGGAGGTGACCCTGGGGCTGCGGCTGCGCGGCGACATCCTGCGTGACGTGGCAACCGGCGACCCCGCCTCGATCACCATCACCGCCGATCTGCGGGTGTCCGCCGACGGCTTCACTCTCGAGCGCTTCGAGGGCGCCTCACTGGCACCGGCGTACGTCGCCGACACCGACATCGTGGTCGAGGCCCACGACGTGCGACCCGTCTTCGGTGGGATCGACCCGCCGGGCTGGCTGAGCGACCGCCCGGACTTCCACGGCCTGGCGATCGACGTGCTCTCCGTCACCCTGCCCAACGAGTACCTGCACAGCGACCCGGGAGCGGAACTGCGCCTGGAGCTGAGCGAGGCCGCCATCGACGCCGACGGGTTCACCGGCCGGCTCAGCGCCAGCTCCGACGCGCAGCACCCCGTTACCGGCACGTTGTTTGGATTCCGGTACCGCTTCCGTACCTTCGAACTCGACATCCACCGCAACACCGTGCGGACCGCGCGGTTGGGCGTCGACCTGCGGCTGACGCCGTTGGAGCAGGCCGGCGAGGAGAAGTGGGTCGCCGTCGACGTGGGGTTCGCCGCCGGCCGGCAGCTGAGCGGCGCGTTGTCCGCCGCCCAGCCGCCCGGCGCCTCCGACGATCCGCGCGACCTCGTCTCCGTCGAGTTGGCCGACGTGGCCAGGCTCGGACTCCGGGCCCTGCGCATCGAGATCGCCGACGGCGTCGTGCGTTTCCTGTTCTCCGGAGTCGTGAGCATACGGTTCGGTGAACCCGCGATCACCTGGCCGACGGTCGAGTTCGACGAGTTCGGCATCGGCTCGGACGGCTCACTGATCATGCCGGCCGGGGGCGTCCGGGTGCGGGACACGCTGGTCGCGAGACTCGGGCCGGTGACATTGGGGGCCGGCCGCTTCGGCCTCGCCGTGGGCGCCGATGGCGCGCTGGTGTTCGTCCCGCCCACCGAGATCGTGGTGGCGATCGACGCTCCCGCCGTCTCCGGCGGCGGCTTCCTCTTCTTCGACCCGGTGAAGCAGCAGTACGCCGGTGGACTGCGCCTGCAGTTCGAGAAGATCACCCTCAACGCGGTCGGACTGCTGACCACCCGCCTGCCGGACGGATCGCCGGGCGTCTCGCTGCTGGTCATCGTCCAGGCGTCCGGTTTCACCCCGATCCAGTTGGGTTTCGGGTTCAGCCTCAACGGGGTCGGTGGCCTGCTGGGCATCAACCGCACCGTGGCCGTGGACGTCCTGCGCGCCGGGGTTCGCAACCGCACCCTCGACGCGATCCTGTTCTCCCCGGACGACCCGACACCGCGCGCCCCCCAGATCGTCACCGCCCTCCAGTCGGTGTTCCCGCCCGCAGGCGGCCAGCACGTGTTCGGCCCGATGGCGCTGATCGGGTGGGGCGCCCCGGTCACGCTGGTCACGATCGAACTCGCGCTGATCCTGGAGCTGCCGTCGCCGGTGCGGCTGATCGTCCTCGGCCGGATCCGGGCCGCGCTGCCCGACCCCGACCACCCCATCGTGGCCATCAACCTCGACGTGGTCGGTGTCGTCGACTTCGACCGCGGTGAACTCTCCGTCGACGCTACCCTGTACGACTCGATGGTCGGCCCGTTCGCGCTGACCGGTGACATGGCGGCGCGAGCGAACTGGGGCACCAACCCGGACTTCGCGATGGCGCTGGGCGGGTTCCATCCCGCGTACACGCCCCCGCCCGGCTTCCCGGCGCTGCGCCGGCTGACCCTGGCCCTCTCGACGGGTCAGAACCCGCGGCTGCGCATGGAGACGTACTTCGCGCTGACGTCCAACACGGTCCAGGTGGGCGCCCGGCTCGAGTTGGCTGTGGAGGTCGGCGGGTTCAGCCTCGAAGGCAACCTCGGATTCGACACCCTCATCCAGTTCACGCCGTTCCGGCTGCTCGCGGAGATCTACGCGCAACTCGCCCTCAAGCGCGGCGCGACCACCCTGATGGGCCTGAACATCCACGTGTACCTCACCGGACCATCACCCTGGGTGATCTGGGGCGAGGCCACCTTCAAGATCTTCTTCGTGAGCTTCTCGCTGCCGTTCCGGGCACAGTTCGGCAGGACGAAGGACGTACCGGCCATCGAACGGCAGCAGGTGTGGCCGATCCTGCGCGACAGCCTCACCGCCGACGCCAACTGGAGCGCGCAGTTGCCACCGCAGGGCGGCCGGCTGGTGGTCCTGCGCGACGGTGCCGGTGACGGCGAACTGACCGCGCATCCGTTGGGCACCCTGACGGTCTCCCAGCAACTGGTGCCGCTGCAGCGCACCCTCGGCCTGTTCGGCTCGGTTCCCCCGAAGGACCACGACCGCTTCGCGATCGTGGCCGCCGACGGACTGGACATCGTCGGCGTCGCCACCGAGTACTTCGCACCCGCGCAGTTCCGGCAGATGAGTGACGCCGAGAAACTGGCAAGCCCCGCGTACGAGCGGATGATCTCCGGTGTCCACCTCGCCCCCGACACCGCAATCGCCGTCGGATACGTCCAGGACATGCCGCTGGACTACGAACAGTCGGTCATCCTCGACGTCGACCAGCCCAGCGCAGAACGGCTCGACGAGCGCTACGCGCCCCGTGACGGGGAGGTGGCCGCTCTGGCCCAGCACGGACCCGCCGGCACGGCGCCGTCCCGCGAGCAGGGGCGGGCGAAGTTCGCACCCCCGGTACCGGGACCGGCCGTGGCCGACCCGACCTACGTGGTGGTCGACCGGGACACGCTCACCCCGGTCCCGCTGGACGGGCTCGACGGCAGCTACACCGCCGCTGCGGAACGGCTGCGCGGCCGGACCGACCGGGACGAGTTGCAGATCGTACGGGCCGAGGAACTGGAGCTGGCATGACGGATCCCGCGGGCAGTTACCGATTCCTCGCCTGGTCCCGGCAAGGGCTCGCCGCAGCCATCCCCACCCACAACGCTCCGCCGGCCGATGACGCGGCGGTGCGGCTGCCCGTGACCCTCACCGTCGCCCAAGGACAGTCCGGCACCGAAGACATCAGCCGAACGGTGCGCCTGTACGGCCCGGGCGACGTGGTCGGACTGGACACCAGCCAGATCATCCGCCGGGAACCCCGACCGGGAACCAGCGACTTCGAGCCCAACTACTTCCCGCTGGTGGAGTTCGACGCCCCGGAGCTGCCGTGGCTGCTCAGCCCGCAGCCCGGCGGCGACCGACTGCGCCCCTGGCTGGCGCTGGTGGTGCTGCGGCGGCAGGTCACGCAGATCGTGGCGGACCCGCGCCGGCCGCTGCCGTCGCTGCGCCTGACCGCCGGCGACGCCCGAGACGAGCTGCCGGACCTGACCGAGTCGTGGGCGTGGGCCCACGCCCAGATCACCGGGGGCGCCGTCGCGCCACAGCAGGCGCTGGACGGACGCTCACCCGAGTTGACCCTGTCCCGACTGGTGTGTCCCCGCCGGCTACAGCCGCACACGGCGTACGTGGCCTGCCTCGTGCCGGTGTACCGGGCCGGTGTCCAGGCGGGACTCGGCCAGCCGGTCACCCCCAGCGCCGAACTGGCCTGGCCGCCACCGGGCGGCTGGCAGGACGCGACGGGGACCATCGAACTGCCGGTGTACGACCACTGGGAGTTCACCACGGCCGAAGCCGGCGACTTCGAGACCCTGGTACGCCGGTTGCGTCCCCGGCCGGTCGGCGCGGACGTCGGCGCGATGCCGGTCGACATCTCCGCCGCCGGCCCCGACTTCGCCGACCTGGCATTGACCGAACCGACCGTGCTGCCGTTCGAAGGCGCGCTCACCTCACCCGACCTGCCGGCCCGGCAATGGCCGCCCGGTGTGCAGCAGCCGGTCGCGCAGCGGCTGGAGGACCTGATCGAGGCGCCGCCCGGCGTCGACCTCACCGTGCTGCGCCCACCCATCTACGGCGCGTACCAGGCCGCGGCCCCGGACACGCTGCCGGAGACCGGCCGGCCATGGCTGCGGGAGCTGAACATCGACCCTGGCTGGCGGGCGGCAGCGGCCCTGGGAGCCCAGGTGGTGCAGGACAACCAGGAACAGCTGATGGCCTCGGCGTGGGAACAGGCCGGCGAACTGGAACGGGCCAACAGCCTGCTGCGGCAGGCGCAGCTGGCCCGCGCGACGGCCGCGGCGGTCCGGGACAAGCACCTGGACGGGCTGCCCCCCGACGCGGCCGTGCGGGTCACCGCGCCGGTGCACAGCCGGGTCCGCCTCACTCCCGACGGATCCCCGCCCGGCCCGGACGCCCGACACACCCTGCGAGCCAGCGTGAAGGCCAGCGTCTTCCCGTCGGCGGCACTCTCCGCGCCGTTTCGTCGCGCGGTCCGTCCGGCGGGCCCGCTCGGCCGCCGGCTCCCCGGATCAGCCCAGGCTGCCACCGCCGAACTCGCCACAGGATTGTCGCGGGGCCGACTGCGGGTGCCGATCCGCCCGCCCCGCGGCGGCGCCGACTTCGACGAGGTGGGCGACCGGGTCGGTGGCCAGAACCGGCCACGGATGCTGCACCTGCGCGAGACCGTGCCGCACGCCGGTGGCTGGCGGAAGATCGCCGGAGACGACCCCGACGCCGGCGGCTTCTACGTCGGCGGTGACCCCAACCCGCCGCCCCCGCCACCCGCCACCGACCCGACCGACGGCGCAGGGGACATCGAACGGCCGCCCGCACTCCTGGCCGCCGAGGCGGCAGAGCCGGCGGCCGGGCTGCTGCCGGTCGACGACCGGTGGCAGATCGACGAACCGGGGCGGCGTGGAGACCGGCTCCGCGGCATTAACAACCGGTTCCAAGCCGCCGCCGAGTTCCTCCTGCAGCACCTGCCCGCCACCGTCGAGACACTGGCAGCGGCAGGCCCCGAGCTCAGCCTCCCCGCGGTCGCCTCGGCGATGGTGGATGCCGGCGGACAACTGGAACCGGACACGAGCGTCGCCCGCGAGGTGGTCGCTCTCGTACCGGCAGCGCCGCCCACCGGCGACCCGCTGCGACCCCGCGCGGCGGCGCCCCGGTTCCCGCAGCCGATGAGCGGCCCACTCTCCGCCGTGGACCGCCAGATGATGCTGCCCGGCATCGACGGCATCGCCGAAGACAGCGTGGCGGTGCTGGTCGGCAACGCCCGCTTCATCGAGGCGTACATGACCGGGCTCAACCACGAACTGAGCCGCGAACTGCTGTGGCGAGGACTGCCCACCGACCCGGGCGCAACCTTCGCCGACCGGTTCTGGGACGCTCGGGGAAACCCCGACCAGTCCGGCGACCCGCCGTCGCAACTGCCACCGATCGGAAACTGGACCGCCGACCTCGGCGACAACGCCACCGCCGTCGGCGGTCCCGGCATGCTCGTGCTGATGATCAGAGGCCGGCTGCTGCTGCGCTACCCACACACCGTCGTGTACGCCGCCAAGGCGGTGCCGAAAATCGACGCCACCGGCGCGCCGGTGCCCGGCCCTGACGGCAGTCCCGTACCCACCCCGGGCCCGCTGCAGCGCTATCCCCAGTTCCGCGGCACCATCGATCCCGACGTCACCTACCTGGGCTTCGACCTCACCATCGAGGCCGCACGCGGCGGTGACGGCGACCTCGGCTGGTTCTTCGTCATCCAGGAACAGCCCACCGCCCCGCGGTTCGGGCTCGACGAACCACCCGGCCCGTCGCCGACGACACCGAACAGCTGGTCCGACCTGGACTGGTCCCACGTGAGCCCCGCCGGCTCCACCGGCACCCACGCTGCGGTGGCCGGGCCGCTGGCGGCCACACCGACGACCCTGCCCGTCCTGTCCGGCCGCGCCCTGCCCACCGCCACCTGGGGCGCCGACGCCGCACAGATGGCCGCCATCACCTACCAGCGGCCCATGCGGGTCGCGATCCACGCCCGTACCGCCCTGCCCAACCCATGATCATCGAGCCTGTCGGGCCGCGTCTCACCGGGGCAGCCAACTC
This sequence comes from Micromonospora sp. NPDC047465, assembly GCF_040643125.1. Lineage (NCBI taxonomy): Bacteria > Bacillati > Actinomycetota > Actinomycetes > Micromonosporales > Micromonosporaceae > Micromonospora > Micromonospora sp. NPDC047465. The sequence goes on along the minus strand of NZ_JBEYTP010000023.1, from coordinate 103,405 downwards.
CTGGGAGACCCGGCCCGCCGACGCCCGCCAGCAGAAGCCGAGGACACCGTGACCAGGCCGCCGCAGAAGCCGACGCCGGCACCCAAACCCACGCCGTCGCCACCGCCGGCGCTCACCGGGATCAGCGCGCCGGCCCGTCCCACCGACCCCGCCCGGGCACTGCCCGGCGACCATCTCATCGCCACCGGAACCGGATTCGGCTCCGGCACCGACACCGCGGCGGCCGTGCTCGTCAGCACCGACAGCGGCCCGACGCTGCCGGCACGGATCATCACCTGGACCGACGGGCAGATCCGGTTCGCGTTCCCCGACGCCACCGGCGCCCCAGGGCCCAAGCAGGTGAGGGTACGCACCAGCATCGGCACGAGCACCGCGATTAGCGTGATGCTGGAGGACACCCTGCGGCTCTCCGCCGCGCCGGTGGCGCTGCTGCCGCTGGGCGTGCAGACCCGGTTCATGGCCGACGGGCAGGAACTGTGGGTACGGGTCCTGCCCGACACCGTGCACGTGAACAGCCACGACGAACGGCTCACCGCGGAGGAGGCCGAACTCGGACGCCGCTACCGCGACGCCGCCGGCGACCGCGACGACATCTGGCTGGACCTGACCACCCGCTTCGGCGCGCCGCGCGCCGAATGGATCGTGCGAGCCACCCTGTCCGGGACGGTCGTGGTGCGAAACAGCCCGTGGGCACGGGCGGCCCGCACCCGACTCCTGCCCCGACGGCTGTACGCGACGGCATACGACGACGTGGGCAACGTCATCGCGCAGCAGCACGGCCAGCCGATTCCGTTCGAACTGCCCATCGGTCCGGACCTGGCCGCCACCGCCAGCGACCCCAGCCGCGACCCGGGAATGCGCTGGATGGTGGACTTCGAGGAGGCCCATGCCTGCGGCATGGCGATGAAGCTGCGGCTGCCCGACCCGCCACCGCAGCGGATCGCCCGACTCGTCGTCGTGGGCGCCGAAACGTCACTCACCCCCGAGCAGGGCGCCCGTGAACTCGCCGACACCCTCGCCGCCCACCGGTACACCCGAGGCATCGGTTTCCTCAACGACGGCACCCCGACGAACCTCACCCCCGACGCCGGCACCGGCCCCGCCGGCGCCCCCCGCCCACCGGACACCCAGACACCGGTGGCGGATCTCGGCAACGCCGCCGCCACCGCGTGGACCCTCGGACTCGCCGCGGACGACGTCGAAGTGCTCGCCGCGACACCGTCCGCCGACGACGGCGCCGCCCTGCGTCGTGCCCGCCACGACATGAACACCGCCCTGTGGCCGGCGACCCTGGGCTACTTCCTGGCGCACATGTTCGCGCCGGTCGTCCCACCCGACGCCGTCGAACCCGTGCGCGAGCACTTCACCGACTGGGTGCGCGGCGCCGGCCCCCAGGCGGTGCTGCGCATCGGCGAGCAGCCGTACGGCGTGCTGCCGGTCCTGCCACTGGACCAGTGGGCACCAGGCGACGAGGAGCGCCCCGTCGCCACCCTCGCCACGTTCCTGCGCGACTCGCTGCGTCCGGTCTGGCGAGCCTCCGCGGCGTCGGTGCCCCGCATCGGCGACCAGCCGCCCGGCGAAACATCCAGCGAGAACCCACTGCTCACGGTGCTGTCGATGCAGCCCACCTCGGTGAGCATCCGCGGCCGCAGCGTACTCGCCATGCCCTTCGTCGACGCCGCATGGCGGTTCATCGGCAACCGCCTGTCCACCCAGTGGCGCACCGAACAGGCGTCGCTGGCCCGCGCCGCCCTCGACACCCACGGCCTGCCCGACGCCCAGCCGAACCTCGAGCAGACGGTGTTCGCCGCGAGCTACTTCCCGGTGCCCTTCCCGCTGGTGCAATCCGGTGGCGACCGGGCCCAGCCGCCGAGCACCGACTGGCTCACCCTCCTGGCCGAGGCCCACTGGCGGGACCTGCGCCAGGACGCGTTCCCGCTGGACGAGCGGCCCCTGCTGTACCTGCTGCTGCGTCACTCGCTGCTGGTGGCCTACCTCTTCGCCGCCGCGCAACTCGACCCGGCCGAACCGTGGCACGGCGGCGAACCGAGCATGTACGGCATCGACGAGATCGACGACAACCTCGCCGCACCCCGTCCCCGCATGGTCTGGGAGCGGCTCACCGCCACCACCACGACCGGCGTCGCGAAAGGTGACCTGCTCGACGCCGACCCGCAACCGCCGCTGGCCACCGTCCGGGCAGCGGTCAGGAGGCTCGCCGGCGCGCCCGTGCACGTCCTGGAACAGGTCGCCGCGGAGACCCTCGACCTGTGCGCGTACCGCCTGGACGCCTGGATCACGTCGTTCGCGCAGCGCCGGCTGCACACGATCCGAGGCGACCACGGCGCCGGGGGAGTGCACCTGGGCGCGTACGGCATCGTCGAGGACATCCGCCGCAGCGACGGCGGCACCAGCGTCGGCTACGTCCACACCCCCTCGCCGGCACACGCCACCGCAGCGGCGATCCTCGCCAGCGGCTACCTTTCCCACCCCGACGGCAGCGGCCACCGCCACCCCTTCGGGATCGACCTGTCATCCGAACGGGTACGGGCAGCCCTGTCGCTTCTCGACGGGGTCCGCGCCGGCCAACAACTCGGCGCCCTGCTCGGCTACCGTTTCGAACGGCTGCTGCAGGACAGGGGCCTGGCCCGATTCATCGACGACTTCCGGACCCTGGCCCCGCTGCCGGTCACCGGCACCGTCCCGCCCGGAACGGCCGCGGAGGCCGTGGCGACACGCAACGTCGCCGACGGCCTCGACCTGCACCGCCGGTGGGTGGCCGCCGGGCGCGTCCCCGCCCCCGGCTGGCCGGCCAGCGACGCCCTCCAGCCGGTGTTCGAGCAAATCGACGACGCCGTGGACGCCCTGGGCGACATCCTTCTCACCGAGGGCGTGTTCCAGCTGGGCCGGGGCAACGCCGACCGTTCCGCCGCCGCCCTGCGCGCCGCCGCCCATCCCGATGGTGCGCTGCCGGAACTGGAAGCCATCTACACGCCGCACTCCGGGACCGCCGCCACCCACCGACTCGCCGTGCTGCTGCCCGGCGATCTCGCCGCCACGCCGGGCTGGACCCCCGACGCCGGGTACGCCCGACGAGCGGCCGCAGAGCCGCGGCTGGACGCATGGGCCGGCCGGCTGCTCGGCGACCCGAAGCGGGTCCACTACCGCGTGCGTTACCTCGACCCCGCCAGCGGCGAGGTCCTCGACGAAGAGGAACGCCGGCTCGACCAGCTCGTGCCGGCGCTGTCCCCGCTGGACGTGGTGTACGCCGCCGTGGCCGCCGAACAACACCAGCTCTCCGAACTGGAGCAGCGCATCGTCTACGACGCGGCTCGCACGCGACCCGCCACCGTATCGGCGGACGCCAGGATCCAGGTGACGGCAAGCCGGCAACCCGAGCTCCCCCACAAGATCGGCTTGCTCGAACTCATGGAACTGGCCCAGGCGGTGCGGGAAACCATCGCCGGCGCGCGTCCGATGACCCCCGACGACCTGTCCCTGCCCGAGGTGCCCGGCACCGCCGTCGTCGATCTCGCCGAGGTCCGGGCCCGAGCCGACGCGGCCGTGGCCGCGTTGCACACCGCGGAGGCCGCCTTGGCCAGCGCGATGGCCGCGCCCGCCGGCGAGCCGATGCGGGCGGCGCTGCTGGCGGCCAGCGCGCTGGGCGTGCCGGGCGCGGTGCCGGTGTCCGCGTCCGGTGACACGCCCTCGGCCCGCGCGGATCTGCTGACGCAGGCCGCGGTCGTCGCCACGGAGGTGCGCCGCCGGCTCAACCAGCTCGACGGGTTGCCCACACCGGCACCCGACGACACAGCCGGCCGCGTCGCCGACGCGCTCGCCCGGCTGCGTGCGGTTCTCGGCAGCGACTTCCGGGCCCTGCCCCGCTACACCGCGCCGCCAGCCGGACACCCGGCCCAGGTCGACGTCGGGTTCCCCACCACCGAGACGCTGCTGGCGGGCGACCCGTTCGCCGCCACCCGCTGGTTCCAGCAACTCGCCAGGGTTCGAGACGGTGCCCAGCGTCTGGGCGATCTGATGCTCTACGCCGACGCGCTCGGCGGCGTCGACCCGCTCGCCTTCGCGGTCGCCCAGCTTCCCGCCACGCCGGGAGACCGCTGGCTGGGCCTGCCGTTCGGCAGCACACCACCGGCGGGGCGGGTCTCGCTCGTGGCGCTGCTACCCGCCGGCAAGCTGCGACCGGCCACGACGATGACCGGTCTGATCATCGAGCAGTACAGCGAGGTGCTGCCCGCGCGGGCGAAGACCACCGGTCTGGCGCTGCACTACGACCAGCCCAACGCCACGCCCCCGCAGGCGATCGTCGTCGCCGTGCCGCCGCGGCCCGGCGAGGAGTGGACCTTGCAGACCCTGGGCGCGACGGTCGACGACACCCTCGACCTGGCGAAGCTGCGGATGGTCGACCTGGACTCGCTGCAGGACGTGGGCCAGTTCCTGCCGGCGACATACCTGGCCTACAACGGCAAGGGGGTCACCGTTGCCACCGACTTCCTGGCCGGCAGGGGAGTGCCGCTGGCCTGACCGCGCGTCGAGCCTCGGCAACCTCCCATCCGCTCACCCGCACGATGCCTGAAAGGGACCACAACATGCCTGACGCGCCGCGGCTGGACACCGTCACCCCGGCCTCGGCACCGGCCGGGGCTCCACTCACCCTGGCCGGGGCCGCGTTCGGCGACCGTACGGAAGCCTCAGCCGTACGGTTCCGCGTCCCCGGCGACACCGCCGCGCCGGTGATCGCAACGGTCGACAGCTGGTCCGCCACCAGCATCGTCGTCCGCGTCCCGTCGCTGGTGTCGTTCGGATCCGGCGGACCCCTCGAGGTCGTCGTGCACACCGACACCGGCGACAGCGCTCCCGCACCGTTTCTCATCGAGGAGACGGCTCCACCGGCGATCACCACCGTCGACCCGGCACGCGGACTCGAGCACACCACCATCACCGTCACCGGCGAACGCTTCGGCCGGCGCAGCGCAGGCTCGGCGGTCGTGTTCCGGGCGCCGGGCCCCCGAGACGTGCCGGCGCCCATCGAGGCGTGGACGCCGACGTCGGTGACCGTGCGGGTGCCCGCCCTCGACGCACTCGACGGCGCCGGTGAGCGCCCCCTGGTGATGACCACCCCGTGGGGGCGTACCGAACCAGCCTCCTTCCTGCTCGGCGAACTGCCCCAGGTGACCGGCGTGGTTCCGTCCATCCCGGCACCTGGCGCCACGATCACGGTGCAGGGTCGGGCGTTCGGAACTGCCGACGCCGGCAGCCTCGACCTGGTCGCCGTCTACGCCACGCCTGATCCCCGACCGCCACACGCCACCGCCCCGACGATCCTGTCCTGGACCGACACCGAGATCCGGGCGGAACTGCCCGACCTGCACGGTCTGCGCACCACTGGTTCCCGCGACGTCATCGTCACCAGCGAATGGGGACCAAGCCTCCCGAACCAACCCAGCCGCATCCTGATCGAAAGCCGTGCCTCGATCACCTCCTGGACCCGGCTCGAGCCGCACGCCCGAACCTCTGACCTGCAACAGGGGCTGCAGCTCGGGCTGCAAGCGCAGGTGTACGACGCCCTGTGGCTGCTCGGTAGGCAATGGCAGATGAGGGAACTGCGCGGTAGCGACGCCGGCTCCCCGGTCGCGGTGCGGGTGGAGGGCATCTCGACCCCCTTGGCCCGCTGGCGGCCCGCCAACGGCCAGCCCGACGACGCACCAGCGGGTGTACCCCTGGAAGCCGTCGTGGAACGCGAGCGGGTCATCCCCCCGACGGGGTCCGCCTCCGCCCCGTTCGACGACCTGCGGCTGGCCGCTGAGGCGGGTCTGCACCTGCTGCGTCTAATCACCGCGAACCTACGTGACGCGCGCAAGAGCGACGACTATCGCGCCCGGTTCCTTCGCGCCTTCCCGCTGCAGCCACCGGCCGACCCGGCGGCACTGGACACGCGCAGCCGCCGCTTTCTCGCCGTCACCGCCGGTCGAGCGCCCGACGGTGGACGGATCTATGCCGCCTACCAGGGTGCGCTGGGCGCGAACCCGACCCTGCCGAACCAGCCGCCGATCAACGGTAACGACCGCGCCGCCGTCCTCACCGCCGTACGGCAGTGGTACGCCTGGTGCGCCGAGCTGTTCAGCGAACCCGTGGCGGACACCTCCGCCTGGGACCGGCAGCGCATGGAGTACGCATTCGCCGCGGGCTCCGGCGATCTGCTGCTGACCGCACCAGAACACGACGGTGGGCACCTCGACTGGTATTCCTTCTCGCGACGAATCCCCACACCCGCGACATCCCTGGGCGCACCTGCAGCGGGGCGGGAACCAGAGGAATTCACCCGCGTAGCCATACCGAATCCGGTCAGCTATCCCGGAATGCCGATGCCTCGATGGTGGGAACTGGAAGACGGCCGCGTGGACTTCGGCTCGATCGCGGCCGCGCCGAGCGACCTGCTGACTCTCGTCCTCGTCGAGTTCGCCACCGTGTATGGCAACGACTGGTTCACTGTGCCCCTGGACGCAGTGGCCGTGGGGACACTGTGTGAACTGACGTCGGTGACCGTGACCGACGCGTTCGGGGTATCGATCACGATCAGCCCGTTCGGCGACGGAGCCGGCACCGATTGGCGGATGTTCGAGCTCGCGAGCGACGACGGCGCAGCGGACGCCGGCAATGCCATGCTGCTGCTCGACGCGCTGCCGACAACCCAGGAATCCCGTCCGCTGGAGGATGTCCTGCTGCTACGCGACGAGATGGCGAACATGGCCTGGGCGGTGGAGAAGACCGTCCAGAGCCGTACCGGCCGCCCCCTGGATCTGCACGAGGACGAGGTGACCCGGCGGGCGGGGCGACAAGGCCCCGACGGCGACGGCCTTCGGCGGTACCTGCTGCAGACGCCGGTACCCCGCAACTGGGTTCCGCTGCTGCCCAGGTTCGACCGCGACGGGACCGGTAGCGTCACCGGGCGATGGCTGGCGCGGGGCGCCATGCGTGAACCAGTCGGCGGCGCCGCCATCCCACCGCGCGGAAGACTCCTGGAGCCTGGTACCCCATTGGAAATCTATGACGAGGAGGTGCCACGGACAGGGGTGAGGCTGACCCGACTGTGGACATTGGGTCGGTCTGCGGATGGCCGGAGTCACCTGTGGCGGGCACGCCGCAAAGGCCCGGGCCGCGGCGAAGGCTCCAGCGGCATTCGGTTCGACACCACCACAGGGGCGTAAGAGCGACCAGAATAGGGCGGCCTCAGCGGAATGCTGTGCGGCGCCGGGTGGACAATCCAGGCCTTGCGGCGCTACGGACGATGGCCGGGCACGCCAGCGTGACCACGAGTATGAACGTCTACGTGCACATGACGCGGCGGCATCACGAGCCGGTGCGGCAGATCGTCGGGGACCTCCTTGGCGTCGACGAGCTGACGGCCGCCGGGCGGTAGGCCGGATCCGCACGGCGCAGCGGGCGCGAGCCGGTGGGGTTGGCTCGCCGCTCGCTGTCGGCCCAGCCCCACCACGTGAAGACCTCGGGGCTCCGCCCAGAGCCCGGCCCACGTTAAGTGCTTCAAAATCCTGCGCGACAACCGCCGCGCGGGTATGTGGCCCAGCCGCGACGCGTTCAGCCACGCTGGATCGCCTGGCAGCCGATACTGCTGTGATGGCGCTCGGTAACTACGGTGTGTTCGTCGGGACGCTGGAATCGCATCACCGGGACACCCCGGACGATCAGGGGCGATGGTTTCACGTCAACCTTCAGGTGACTGCACCGGCGGGCCGGTATCGGTGCGCGGTAGACGTGGACAGCAAGCAGTCGGTGACCGGCGTGCAGTGGCGGGTGCTAACACTCGACCGGGCACAGCTTCCAGCGCTCTACGATCTTTCTGCTGGCTACCACCCACTCGCCACGACGCCCACCTCCGGGGCGCTGGACTACATGCGCCATCCCGCCCTGAGGACCCGTGCAGGCTGCATCTCCAGCTTGGTGTTTCGTCCCGTACAGACTTCTCTGGGGCGGCTCTCGGGTGTTCGAGCCTGGCGCACCGGGTCGAATCTAGAGGCGGCCACGGCGCTGGAGTCGATTCTCACGATCGGTGCCCGGATCGCGATCTTTGGCGAGCCATTCACCGCCGGGCTGGGCATGCACAACATTCACCAGAACCAGGGCGACCCGTTGGGCAGCCAGTGGTACGCCGAGAACGGCACGTGGCAGGACGGCGGCACGGTGGTGTACCTACCGGACGGGCGGTATTGCTTGTTCCTCTCGAAGTTCACTACGCAGTCGTTCGACACCAACGACGATGGGCACCCCGGGTAGTGCGTCATCCATGACGGAGCAGGCCGCCTCGAGGTGCAGCGAGCCCGCTTCTACAAGTACGCATCATCCCCGAATGTCGCTCGGCGGCGCCATAGGTTGTTGAGTTGTGCTCGAACTCTGTACCGGTCATCCCGTCGGTCACCGCGACGTTGCGCTCGTTCTGGGCCAACAGCATTACCAGCCCAGCAGGATCATCGTGACCGCCACGACGCCGGCGGCGGCGACGTGGTGAGGCGACCGTGTTCAGTCCTTACTCTTCGACGGTGATGCGAACGGCGGTCGGGATGCCTGACGCGTCCAGGTCAAGGTGCACCGGGAAGGCGCCGTCGCCAACTGATGTCATGGCCATCATGATTTCGGCGCTGCCGACCGTGATGGTGGCCGCCTCGTGCTCGGAGGCGCGCATACCTGCCATCACCTGCCAGTGGTGGGAGTGGGGGCGGAAGTCGAAGGCGAACATGGCGCGGGGTTCGACCCTTCGCCGCTTGTTCAGCGCGACGGCCCGCTCGTATGCCTGCCGGATCGGCAGGTCGAGCCAGCCGTAGTGATCGTCTCCAGGTGCGCCGGTGCGTGATGCGCCGAACTCGGCGGCGATCAGTTCCTCGTCCCTGCCCCAGAAGGCCACGTCGGCGAGACCGTCGATGGAATCGTCGTGTACCCAGGATGAGAGAGCGTCCGCGTCCGCAAGCACAAACCGGGCATAATCTACGTAGATATTGCCTAGCCGGCGTGAGCTCCCGACGGTGGCCTTTCCGAGTTCGATACGGATCTGTTGCCACCCCCACTCTCCCCGGCTTGCGGTGACCTGCAGCGGGCGGTCGGATGGCACATTCCCCACTGGAACCACCGGAACGCCGGTGATGAGGAAGTCAGGATCCCCGGCGGTCACCGCCCGCCGGGTCCGGTCTCGGTGCGGGACCTGGCGGGTGTAGGGCCGCAGGGATGCCTCGAGGCAACGTTCTCGGTAGTGCTCACCGAACATGGCGACGATCTGCTGTACCCCGTGCTGCGGCATGTCGTAGAGGTAAAGGCCTGATTGGCGGTCGAACGACCTGGCCGCGGTCTCCGCGTCGCGACCAACGACTTCGAAATCAACCGCCGCGACGGCATCCGGTCCACGAGTCTCCTCCGGGGAGCGGTCGCCCGACCATATCCCGAGGTAGCCGCCGTCCATCAGGATGAGCTCGCCGGACGGACAGGTGACCTCGCCGAGCACAAACGGATCTTCCACGAGCGCGGAGTCTACGACGGGCAATCCGATTCCTTGGACCTGCACGCTCGCCCTGGTCTTGCGCGATGAGCGCGACGTCACGCGCGCCTGCGGCTCAGTCGAACGTGATGCGCTGTGCGTCGTGGGGTATCCACGGGCTTGGTTCCGCAGTCCAGCGGTGGTCGTACTGCTCCACGGCCTCGATGAACTCCGCCGGCGGCCGGTAGGAATGGGCGGTGACGTAGTGCCAGATGAGCGAGGGCGCGGCGAACATCACGCCCCGCCCCGACGGCACCCTGATCTCGGTGTGACCCAGCAAGACGGCACCGCTCGAATGGTCCACAGAGAGCATCGAATCCTCCTGCGGTTTCGGGCAGAAGGGGCACCGGTGATATCCACGCATTGTGTTGATAGGGGGTGCCGCGATGATGTCGAGCAGCGCGTCGGCGAACCAGTTCGGGGTGGTTCCTTCCTCGAACGCGTGCGAGGCATCGAGCCATCCGACGTTGATCCGGTCGTATCCGGGCTGGAACCGAAGCCATCCCCAGTCCATCTCGATGGTGTCGACGTCGCTGTAGCTGTAGGCGCTCAGGTCCTCGAAGTAGGCCACTTGGCGTTCGTACCAGAGTGGCCGGTTGCTGCTCTCACCGGCAGGGCGGCGAGCATCCGCCCGTGCCGCTCTCCGAGCAGCCACGTCAACTTGCCGGGCCGTACGACCAGTGCGGTGCGACGTCGGTCCTCATCCGTAGCCACAGGCCGGAGGCCGGCGAGTCGTCCGGGCAGTCGACCCGTAGCAGTTCGTAACCAGGGATCTGTTCGGCTCCGATACCTTGAACGCCACGCAGATCCAGGTCGAGCAGCTCGGATCCGTCGAGAACGGTCCGCAACCGTAGCCGAACGACGCCGAATCCTTGGCTCGATGTGCATCTCTATGTCGTAGCCGGCTCGCGTGGTTCGGAACGTCACTGCCGTGTAGGGCCACAGCTCTCGCCAGTCGAACATGGATTAGCCGGTGGGTCGGTCCAGTTGATCGAGCCGGCCGGTTTCGAGGTGGGTGATGTCGCCATCGGAGTCGAGGGCGGCGTCGAGCAGCCGCGCGAGTGAGCTGTCGTACACCGGGACGTCGGCGGGAGCGTCGACCAGGCGGAGGCGGCCGTCGAACTCGTCCGACCGGGTGGCCGCCACCTCCTCGATTCGGAAGAGGACCCAGTGGGTCGACTGCGTCATCCTCGCTCGCGAGCCACATAGCCAGTTGGGCATGGCAATGAGTGCCTGCGGCGCAGGGGTGCCGAATGCTCGAATGTTGTCCGCGATCAGCTCCTCCCACGCCTCCGCAGCGACATCAGGGGCATTGCGTATTCGGATTGCTCCTGGTCGCGGTGTCGATGAGGTCGTTGGGTCGGCGTTGGCGCGTCTGGTGGCTCTGGCGATGTTGGGGTTCACCGTTGCTGTGGTGGTATCCGATGGTCCGGTCCAGATCCCGTGCCCAGTCCGCGATCGCGGCGAACGTGACTGCGCCGGCCAGCACCGCGCACACCGCCACTGCGAGGGGTAGCCTGGGCGCGGGACCCGTCCGAAGGCGAGCGGGTCGAGCCCGGTTAGGTTTCGCTGCCAGGTCCGGTCTGTCCTTCAGGGCCCGGCGCCGGTCGGGCTCGACATCGACTGAGGAGACAAACATGGCGGTAGGAGTGTTTGCGGGCATCCCGGTGCGCGACTATGACAAAGCCCTGGAGTGGTACAAGCGGCTGCTCGGTGCTGAACCGGCCTTCTATCCGAACGAGATCGAGGCGGTCTGGCAGTTGGCCGAGGATCGGTACGTGTACATCATCCAGGATCCCGACCGGGCCGGCGGAGCTGTCAGCATGATTTGGGTCGACGACCCAGTCGCCGAGGTTGCGAGGATCTCCGGACAGGGCCTGGAGCCGGTCGACGTTGAGAAGCACGACTCGGTCTGGAAGTACGTCTTCCACGACAGCGACGGCAACGAGACCGGAATCGGCGGAGAGGTCTCGACGACCGGATGATCACGGCCCCGCGCTGCAGGCGTGGTGACCTCAGACCACCCTTCCCCCGTCCCCCCGTAGTTCAATCGAGCGCCAGTGAATTGCCATGCCGTGTGCCGTTGACCCACCCGACGGGGAGCGGGGCGGGACCCGGGTGTCGAGGCGGCTCGCCGCCAAGCCCGGAAATCGAGTTCGGTCGGGTTCATCGGCTGAGGCAGGATGTCGGGGTGATCTGGGGCAGACGCGACGGTCCGGTCCTCCCGACTTCGACGGTGGGGGAGAGCGGGCTGCTTGGGGCGGCGCGGATCGCGGTCGACGAGGCTGGGGTAGGCCAGTGGGACGCGTTGAACTGTCTGGTCGAGGTGCTGCTCGAGGTCGACGCCGCAGGGGATGAGGTGGTGGCGCGGTCGGCATTGGCGCTGGTGGCTGGTATGCCGCAGTTGGTGGTTCGGCTTGATGAGCACGCGCGGTCAGCGCCGTGGCACGGCCACTACCGCGAGCCCGCGTTACGGCAAGCCGCGACGTGGTTCACGGGTGCGTCGTCGGGGCCAGCGGCGACGGCGTTGGCGAGCATGCATGGTGACGGGCGGATCCGCAAGCGTGCGGTCGCGGCAATGGTCAGCCGTCCGTGCACGGAGATAATGCCGTTCCTGGTGCTGCGTACCGCTGACTGGGCCAAGCCGGTGCGGGATCAGGCGCGGGCCGGGCTCGCGGTGCTGCTCGCCGACGACCCCGCTGTCTACCTGCCGTCGGTATTGCCGATGGCGCTGCGTCTCCAGGCGCGCCTGCGTGCTGGCTTCGCTGTCAACCAGGTGCGGGCGGCGGTGTTGGCGACGAGGGAGCAGGTGTGGCGCGGCCTGCTCGGCTCGGGTGGCCGCCGGCAGCGGCGGTTCGTGTTCGACATCGCCCTGTCGCAGGGATGGCTGCGTCTGCCCGACTACGTGACCAACGCCGAGACTGACCCGGATGTGGGGATCCGGGTCCGGGCGGCGGAGGCGGCCTGCCGTGAGGCGGTCTGGACCCGCCGGCTCGATGTCCTGCGCCGCTTAGCTGGGTCGCGGCGGCCCGAGGTGCGGGTGGTGGCGTTGACCGGGCTGGTCCGGGTCGGCCGTGACTCTGACGTTGCCGTGCACCTGGACGATGACGCGCCGCTTGTGCGGGCGGTGGCCCGGGACGCGGCCCGCCGCCTCGGCATCGACGCGCGGGAGCGGTACCGGACCGCGGTCAGTGCCACAGAGCCGCTCCTGGGGGCGATCGCCGGACTCGCCGAGTCCGGCTCGGCCGCGGATGCTCCGCTGCTGAGGCCGCTGCTGAGCCACCCGCTGGCCAAGGTTCGCGCCCAAACGGTCAGGGGTCTGCGGATGCTGGATGCTGTCGTTGTCGGGGAATTGGTTTCGCTGTTGCGGGATCCGTCGCCGGCGGTGGTCCGAGAGGTGACCGCCGCGCTGCGGCCGTTGGCCGGTGCCGTGCCGCCGGACTTACCGTGGGAGCTGCTCGCGGATGGCCGGGTGGAGTTGCGTCGGGCCGGCTACCGGCTGCTGCGTGGCCGCGGTGTCGGCGTCGAGTTGCGCGCCGCCCTGGTGCTGGCCCTCGACCCGGATCCTCGCCTGGCTGGACGTGGCAAAGCCGATGTAACCCGCCTCGCTCGAGGCGTCGAACGAACGACCTGGTGCCGCAACCCACGACCGCAGCTGTCGGTCACCGCGACGCAGCACACCGAACTGGTCGCGTTGGCGGCTCGAGCGACGACGGTGCTCGGCGAGGACACCAGCCAGAAGCTCGCGACCTGGCTGGCGCGTACCCGCCCCGACGGATGATTGCTCGTTCTGCCACGTACAGCCCGGAAACGTCGACGCCCTGGTGACGTCGACTGGCCCGGGTCGGTAGCTTGAACACGACAGCGGAGGACGCCAGTGGGTGATCGGACCGGCGACGCCGTCGATGAGGCTGTCCTCGCGTTCGAGGGTGCTGCGGTCCTGGAATGGGTCATGGACTCCTCGTTGGCGATCACCCATCCGGTGCATGTTGAGGTCGTCGATGGGGAGGGCTGGAACGTGCGGCTCCGCGACGGTCAGCCCGATCCGGAGGCGTGGCGGCTTCTGCGCGATCTGGGCGGTCCGTACGATCTGCGGTTCGCGTATGGGAGTGTGCTCGAGGTCGACGTCGCGGGTGTAGCAGACGGTCCGTGGCATGCGGTAACCCGATGGCAGGATGAGGCGCCCGACCGTCCGGCGGCCCGTACGCTCGTGTGGTGATGGTCGACAAGCTGCCGCTGGACAGCCCGCTCTGGAATCAACTGTCGGCCTGCTACTCAACGGAAAACGCGATCGTCCGGCTCCGGGAGATCGTCGCCACCCGGCAGCTCGGGGAGGCGTGGAGCGATCTGCGCGACGAGATCCTGCACCAGGGTTCCGTCTATGGGGTGTCCGCGGCCGTGATCCCGTACCTGGTCGACGTCGCGCCGCACCTGCCCGCGGCGTCGCGACGTGGTCTGTGGATCGAGATCGGGTTCCTGGTCACGGCGGGAGCGGACCGTTTCCCGTCTCCGCCCGCGCCGGGCCTGCAGGAGGGCCTTACCGCCGCACTGCGCGTTGCGGAAACGCTGGCGGTGCGGGACTTCCTGACCGACACCGAAATGACCCCCGACGACAGCAGTTACTACGCGCTGGCCTGTGTCGCGCTCGCCGGCCACCGGGTCGGCCGCGCGATGTGGGAGTTTCCCTCACCGAGTTCCGGGTACGTGCGGGTGGTCTGCCCCAAATGCGACGCCGAGTACGAGGTGGACGGTTTCGCCGACCCGTTGGCGCCACCTTGCGCTGCGCCGACGGTCGCCTCGGAATCCGACACAGCCGGGCCGTGGCAGGCGGTGGCGGACGCGATCGAACGGGCACACCACGACCAGGTTCTGGGCTCGGGCTGGACTGGCTTCTTCGAGACCGCCCGGCGACTCGCCGTTGCAGGTGTGCCGTTGCAGGCGTCGCCGAGCGCGGTCTGGTGCCTGGTTGCCGCGATGGTGGCGACCAGGTCGGCCGACGCCGCGCCATGGGCGCGGACGCTCGCCCGGCTGGCCGGGCATGTGCGTTGCCTGGACTGCGGCGTGGTGTGGGCGATCGCCGACGTCATGAGCGATGCGAATGACGCCGAGCCGGTCGACGTCGCCGACGATGCGCAGAGCCGGTACGCGAACGCGCAGGGTGTGCTGTTTACGGTGGACCGGAACGACGAGGTCGACGGGCCGCAGTCCTGCGGGGGTGTCTCGTCGGCGACGATCGCCGACGGGGTCGCAGGGTTCCGGGCGCCCCCCGGTCGGAAACTGCTCAGGGCGCAGGTCGCGGCGCGTACGATGTGGCGCTCCGATGCCGGCCCGGTCGATGCGCTGACGCTGGTGGCGGGCCGACCGTCAGTCGTCGCGGCGGCTGGCAGCGATGCGGCCAGGTTGTGGGACGTCGTTTCCGGGTCGCCGATCGGGCCGCTACTCGACGGCCCGGCCGTGGCGGTGGCGTCGGTCGCGTTGCCCGACGGCCGTGCCGTCATCGTCGTAGCTGGCGACGGCGGCACTCTGCGTTGGTGGGATGCCTCGACCGGTCGACCACTGGACGGTCCGGTGGCCGCCGGCACGACACAGATCGGGTCGCTCGCCCCAATCTTCATGCCGCCCGACCCGCATCCGGGAACCGTCGACTGGCTGGCTAAAATCCGCGACGGCCGTACCGTGCTCGCCGTCGGCGACACCGACGGCGCGGTCCGGCTGTGGGACCCGGTGACCCGCGAGCCGCTGATCGAGCTGTTCCACCGTGCCGGCCGGCCCGTGGCCGCAATGACGGCAGTCGACTTCGTGAATCAGCCGCCGTGGAGCGGCACCGACGTCGTCACTGTGTACGGCGACTGCACCGTCGACGTGTGGGGGTCGACAGCCGTTCACGGCGACCGTTCGACGATGGCACCCGACTCGCGCAAGCTCGTCGCGATCGGCCACCAGCGCCTCATCGGCGTTGCCGTGTCACCTGAACGGCTCGGGTATCGCAAGCCGGTCCTGCTGGCCGACCGCAACGGCGCGGTATCGATCTGGGAGACCTTCGGCGTGCGGCTGGGCGACCCGTTGCCGCCCGACCTGGCCCACCGCGACGTGGTCGGCATCGTCGCTCTACCGGCGGCCGGCGACGGCATCGCCGTGGTGACAGCGAGCCGGGCGGACCGCAACCTACGGGTGTGGGAGCCGCTGCGTGGCAGCGTTGCACTCGTGCCACTCGACATCCGACCGCGCTGCCTGCTCAGCGCTGGTGACGTGCTGATGATCGGGCACGACGACGGACTCCTCGCCCTGTCCCTTGCCAGCGGCCTCATCGAGGGACGGTGATTCTGTTGGCGTGTAGTGGGAGTTGACGGTGGGTTGGCCGGTGTAGTTTGGGCCGGCGGTGTCGTCGGCGCCGAGGTAGGTGAACGGGAGGTTCACCGGGTTGCCGCCGCTGCGGTAGGTGATCCGCCGGTTGCGGGTGTCGTAGGTGAAGCCTGCGCGGCGCAGAGCCGCGGTGAGTGGCCTACCCATGGCGTTTCCGTCGGCCCGTCGGATGCCGGCGGTGTCGAGGTTCGCGGCGAAGATGCCGTCGGCGGTCAGCCAGGACGGGACGCGGGACAGGACGGACAGCTTGTCGCCGACGTAGTGCAGGCCGTGAACGCAGGTGATCACGTCGAAGCGGTGTCCGGCCGGCGGAGTCCAGGCGGTCACTGATGCGGTGACGAGCTGCACGGCGGGATGCGGTGCGGCGGCGAAGTAGTCAACGAGATCGACGCCGACGATCTCGACCCGGTCGGCAAGACCGAGCGTGCTGAGTTGTTTGGCGGCCTCGGTCAACGCCCTTCCCGAGCCGCAGCACAGGTCCAGCCAGCGCACCGGGCCCGTCGAGCCCGCGGTCCGGCCGCGTAGTTCGGTGAGCAGGTCCATGCCCAGCTCGCGGCCGTATCCGTTGGAGCCGGTCAGGGTCCGTTCCCGGTTCATCGCGCAGTTGGCCACCACCGAGGACATCTCCAGCTTCCGGTCCGGCAACAGTCCCATCGCTTCACCGCCCCTGCTGATAGACGGATGCTGGCCGGCGAAGTTCGATGACCAGGGACCGCAGCCATACCTCGCGCGTGGTCGCCTCCGCGGTGATCGCGGCGACCAGTCCGGCGCGTCCCTCGGCGGAGCGGCCGTGCGCGACCACCGCGACCGCTTCGGCCAGGCCTGCCAACGCTTTCGAATCGCGGGCCGGTCGGCTGGCGTCCTGGTCGAGCCATCGCGCGACGGGGAACGGCCGGGTGGTCTTGGCCTGCTGGTCGCCCAGGTAGCTCCACACGCTGCCGTCCAGGGAGATCCCGATCAGGGCGCTACGCGGCAGGTGCGCCGCCCATGGGGCGGCCTGGTACCAGCGCCACGTGTTCGGGCTGGTCTTGGTCCGGACGGTGATGCCAACGAACCGCAGCTTGGTGCGTGTCACCGCCCACGGCGCTTCTCCTCGGCGATCCACCGCCGCAGCAGGAGGAACAGGTTGGCGTAGGTGCGCCCGTCGTGGACCAGGTCGATGAACGCCACCCAGAACGTGGTGACCAACCCCGGCGCCGGTTCGCCGAATAGGTTGCTGCTCATCGGCTAAGCGCTGACCGCAGCGAATACAGAGCCCCGGGGGGTGCTGCACATCAGCCCCGCGGCTCCCCGCAGACAGCCGGCAGGTGCTCATGCCGTCACCAAGCCCTCAATCTGTCGTGAAGGGCCACGACGGAGGCCAGCTTGCGGGCGCGGGGTGGGACGGCGGCGAGTACGCCCGGTCGCGGGGCATGTCGGTACCATAAAGGTCCAATGCGCGGTCCTGGGCGGCATAGGCGGCTGCGGTGTCGCCGCGAGCGGTGTGCACATGGGACTCGGTATACTGCAGCCGCACCTCCGGCCAGCCGAACAATGACCCCCGATCAGCGGCAATCTCGTAGGGGACACGCTCGGTGAGCTCGGTCAGCTGCCGCAACGTCGTCACGGCCGCAGGGTCGCCGAGGTCGGCTTGGGTCTGGGCGAGCCCACTCAGCAATGCGCAGGACGCACCGTCCGGGGCGATGTGCTTGCCAAGCCGTTCACGGGCCAGGCTGAGATCCTCGTCCGGCCGGCGGCCGACATAAGGCCCATTGGCCACCGCCCACGCGCGCACCCACACCTGCGCGGCTGGATCCTCGGAATTGTCTGCGGCGTCGATGGCGGTATGCCACCAACGGCGGGCCTGGCGGCGCTCGCCTAGATTCGACCACGCATACGCGGTGGCGCCTGCCAGATATCCCGCCGAACGCAGCAAGCCGCGGCGGTCGGCATCGGCACCGTCGGCAATGTGCTTCTCGAGCACGGCGGTGTCGGCGAGCAGATCACGCAGCAGCTCGTCGGGTGGGGTCAGATAGTGGGCGGCGCCGTAGTCGGCTATCACCTGCTGCCACCACTCCGCTCGGGAGTGCCGGCCGACCGTGTCGTGCAGACGGGTGCGGACCGTCTCGACAGCGGCCAGCGAGGGAACGGTGGCCAGCGGACCGGCGTCGGCATCGCCCAGCAGCTCCAGAGGTGCGCGGCTTTGCAAGTCCTCGCTTCCGACATTCAGGGCGTGGCCCTTAGCAGCCAGCGCACGGCGGTATGCCATTACCACTGCCGGAGTGGCCGTCCGGTCGCCGCGTTCCACATTGGACAAGTGACTGTAGGAGATTCCCGTGCGGCGGGCCATGCCCCGCATCGAAATCCCTGCCTTCACCCGCGCGGCGCGCAGGTTCTGTCCACTGATCGGCATGACATCCACCACCTGAACGCCCGGGTTCGAATACGGTTGAATATCACTTATCGTCACAGATGTGCTCGCAGCGTCGTGCTTTGCCGGCCGGTAGGCCTATCCCGGATCCTAGAATCGTCGGGCTCTCAACGAAACATGACAGTATTTCCCGCTTGTTGGCTCACGCACATCATCCGAGGCGAACCACCATCCAGGCAACACCGCACCGTCCGAGCGCAGGTCGAACACGTACTTGCCCGCATGAAGTGCTTCAAGATCCTGCACGACTACCGCCGCGCCGCCCACACATTGACCGACACCGCATCCGGTCGCCCATTTCCACAACATCATCCTCGCGGGGTGATACCAGAACCGTTGCCGGGCAACGCCTTCACCGAGTGACGAGACGTCCTTCAGTGCGGAACTGGGCGACCTCCGCTGGGGTCAGCGTGTCCGGGTCGCTCCACAGTGACAGCGGCAGGCGGTGACACCGGTCCCGCCACGTTGTGCCGGAGAGTGCGCCGCTGAGCAGGTCGAAGAACGGCCCGGTCGGCACCCGCCCTGCTTCCACGGGCAAGACCCTAACGCTCCGGGCTGCAGGTGAGCAGCCGAGAATTCCGAACAGCCACCGAAGTGACGGGCGCACGGAGCATCGGAGCCTTCGCGGTGTTTGCGGAGTCCTCGGTACAGCTGGAGCGGCTGATGCCGAGGTCGGCGGCGACGTGCTCGGGGATCGCACCGTCCTTGATCCGCCGGGCGGCTCCGGCCGGAGCGTGCCGCCGGCGCCCGCGCGGCCAAGCAGGCCCGCGGCCTGCCGACCGGACGCCCGGCGAGGCTCCCCGGCGACGAGGTGTGAACGACGCGAAACCACGTTGCACGTTTACGACGTCGCCATCTTGGGCTCACGGGGGCGCCAACCCGACCCGATTCAGTGCACTCCATGATCCGAACTCTCCGCACCCTGGGCCACGTCACCGCGGCCCTCGCCCTCCCTCTGCTCACCTCGTTGCCGGCGTACGCCGCCGTGCCGGACTCCCTACCGGCGCGGGCGGCGCCGGCGGCCGACCACGTGATCCTCATCGGCCTCGACGGCTTCGACTACGACTACCTGGGCGAGGTGCCGACGCCCAACATCGACCAGCTCGTCAAGCGTGGCAGCGTCACCGAGTCGACCGGCGTCATGCAGTCGATCACCAACCCGTCCTGGTCCTCGATCGCGACCGGCGCCTGGCCGGAGCGGCACCTCAACACCGCCTACGTCTACGACCCGGTGTCGCACACCGCCCGCGGCCAGGAGCGCGATCTCGCGGTGCCCACCATCGCGGAGGCGGTCCGCGCCCAGGGCGGCACCGTGATGTCGTCGCAGTGGTTCATCGTGCAGAACCACGGGACGGCGTACGGCGACCCGGAGGGCATCTACACCCAGCCCGGCGGTGACTGCTCGCGTCGCGTCGACGACATCGTGAAGGTGATCAAGGGCGAGCCCGTCAAGAGCGGCGCCACCATGGTCACGGCCCCGAAGATCCCCGACCTCATGGCGGTCTACTGCGACGCGCTCGACGCGATCGGCCACGAGGGTGGCGACCTCGACCCGCGGATCCCGAGCGCTCTGGCGGATCTCGACGCCCAGATCGGCCGGATCGTGCAGGCCACCAAGGACGCCGACATCTTTGGTCGCACCACCTTCGTCATCACCGGCGACCACGGCATGACCACGTTCACCAAGGGCTTCGGCACGCAGATGATCGACGCGATCGCCAAGGCCGGCTACAAGGCCGAGCTTCTCGGGACCGGCAGGACGCCCAAGCCCGACACCGACGCCGTCATCGTCGTCGGCGGCATCGGCAGCCTGCATCTGGTCGGCGCCGCGAAGAACGACCCGCAGGCGGTCGCGAAGATCAAGGCCGCGCTCGAGGCGACCCCGCACGTGAGCCAGGTGTTCGACAAGGCCGCCCAGCAGGCGATGCACATGAGCCCCCGCTTCGGTGAGCTCGTCATCGAGCCGGAGCCCGGCTGGTCGATCGGCGGCGACCCGGCGGGCGGCGTCGCCGGCCGTCACGGCGCCACGACCGAGCTGCACATCCCGCTGGTGCTCTCCGGCGCCGGCGTCCTGCCCGGTCTGCACCCCGTTGACCCGAACCACGTCGACATCGCCCCGACGATCGCCGCGCTGCTCGGCATCCAGCCGCCGTCAGGCGCGCAGGGTCGGGTGCTGAGCGAGTCGATCCGCGACTGACGCCAGAGCCTCGCCGTGGCGGTGACCTCCACCGTCACGGCGACGCGTTGTCTCAGGACGTCCGCGCGGGCCTCAGTGAATTCCGCGGCCGCCGGGAACCTGGGCGAGCGACGTCATGAACGTCGAGGCCCACGCGGCCTTCCCCTTGACATCAGTTCTGATGAAAGGTCACCGTTTGCGCGACCGATCAGCGCTGCGATGTTGCCAGATCCCCGAGCGCCAACGGTGTCACCAAGCGGACCGGCGACCTGGGTGGCCAACGGGCGCCTCGCGTCATCGACGGGATCCGGGCCCAGCCGGGCTGGGTCAATACCGCGCACACCCGGTCGGACGTGACCGTGCTGCGGGTCCTGGCCCCCCGGCACGGCCGGCGTGGGTTCCGCTCGCCTGCGGAGGTCGGCGGGCACGATCGCGGTTGGACCGGCGGCGAGTGCCGTCGGGTCTGGTCCGCGACCCGGCCTCAGCCGGTGCGCCACTTCTGGTTGGCCGTGCCCTGTTATGCCGCACGCCCTTGCCGTTCTTGCGGACATCCCGGTTCACCCGCGGGCCAGGACTCTGTCGGTCCTTGGGACACAGGCGACGAACTCGGACGGCGCCGCGTCTCATTTTCGCCGATGTCTTTCCCGACACTGGCGTCGGGGGCGGTGGTCGTCTTCGACTTCCGCCACCCATACGGGACAGCGCTCGCGGCGGTCGACTTCGCCGTCAGTGAGTAGCGCATCGCGTGGTAGGCGCAGGTGTCCAGCCTGTTCTGTGACCGTCACGCGGCGGTCTACGGCAGACGCGCGAGGTACGCGAGCAGCGCCGCGCGGCTGTCCGGCAGCCCGTACTCGTCAACGAGCATGGCGACGTTGCCGAAGTCCTGGCCGTCGATCAGCCAGGGATCCGGTGACCGGCTCAGCACCTCGATGAGCCGTCGTTGTCGCGGCGCCAACGCCGCAGCGGGCGTCGCCGCCGGCAGCGGCCCATCCGGGAACGCGAGGCGCAACGCCTCTCCCAGCACTATCAACGACTGGTCGCCGCAGACGGTGGGCAGCCGGCGGAGCAGCGCGTCGAAGGCGCGGTCCGTGTGCTGGGGGCCGAGCTGCCGCAGGGCGAGTCCGGCGTACCCACCCAGATCCCCATTGAGGAACGGCACCCACCCCGCGTCCGCCGGCGGGTTCACCGTGTCATCGGGCGGGACAGCCGTCCAGGCAAACAGCTCGTCAACGGTCGCCTCGTCGGCCTCCGCACCCAGAACCCGGGCCCGCCCGATCGCGGCGGCCCAGCGGACCAGCGGGTGCGGGTCGGCCAGCAACCGGACGTCTGGCGCGGCGCCAAGCAACCCGGAGGCCACCAGCATGGTGGCCACCACCGCGGGCTCCGGTACGACCTCGGCCAGGTCGGGCTCCAGTCTGGCCGCGATCGCGTGGGTCAGCGTGGGTAGGCTGCCGGTGGCCTCCTCCGGGAACCAGGCGAGGGCGTGCGCCGCCCCGATTCGCACCCCCGGATCAGGGTGGCCCAGCAGGCTACGGAACAGTGGCACCCCGGCCCGTACCGCGTCGTACACCGCCAGTTCGATGTACGACCACAGCCGGTTCTGCTCCTTGGCGGTCAGGGACTGAACGTACGCGTACTCGACGTACTCCTTCTTCGCCTCGTCCTCGCCGGTCCAGGGGGGTGGCTTGGCGGCGAGCAGCTCTCGCCCGCCTTCGGCGGCCCGGCGGTAGTCGGTCACCGGGAAGCCGTCCGGCAGGAAGTTCTCGTCGTAGCCGACCGCCAGGGAGGTCAGCAGGGCGAGTATTGCCGCCGGGTCCGGAGTGGCGGGGTCGGCGAGCAGTTCCAGCAGGAACGGCACTGCGTAGGCGCTCGCCTGGTACCGGCTGCCCTGGTGAAAGATGTTGGTGTACAGGGTGCCGAGGGCGCTGTCTCGTTCAGCCGGATCGGGCGATCGCAGGGCGCGGATCTGGCCGGGCACGTCGTCGGCCGCCCCGTAGGCGTGGCCGAGCCGCCGCCACTCGATGTCATCAAGGCATTCGAGCATGCCCTATGTTCCCCGTCGTGCATACCGGCGTGCGGGTGGGGGTGCCGCCCGGACGCCGGGGCAGGTGGGGACGCTCACGGGCGTTGGCCGGGGCGAGCGAACCGTGTACGGCGATGAGTCCATCCTTTCATCACCACCTGGCGTCGAGGTGTTCAGCACCGACGAGGTCAACGCCGCCACCACGCGCCTCACAGACGCCGGTCTGATCACCCTGGAGGAGAACAACACCGAGTGCTGCTACGCCCTCCAGGACAAGGTCTGGGTACGTGGCCCTGGCAACGAGCCCTCGGAGGTCTACACCGTCAAGGCCGACTCTCCGCAGTTGGAGAAGACCGCCGAGAGCGTCCGCTGCACCGTGGCGGCCGAGACGGAACCCGCAACCAGCGAGACCGCCTCAAGTTGCACCGACAGTCCAAGATTGTCCACCACCACCTACATCAAAGCGGGCCTCCACGAGGTGGCCGACGCGCTGTCGGCGATGACCGGACAGCCACACCCATTCGCCAAGCCGGGCGAGATCGTGGTTAGTCAGCCTCAGGACGGGGTACGCCCTCGCGACGCGTGTGGAGGCCAGTTGAACCTGGCCGTTTTTGCCGACGACCCATCCGGGAGGAACAACGGTGTCACACGAGTATCGCAAGAACCCCGAGGCAATTTCTCGGCTGTCGGCGGAGCAGTACCGAGTCACTCAGGAAGGCGGGACAGAGCCAGCCTTCGACAACGCCTATTGGGACAACAAGGAGCAGGGTCTCTACGTCGATGTCGTGTCCGGTGAACCCCTGTTCGCTTCCGTTAACAAGTACGACAGCGGTACCGGCTGGCCGACCTTCACCATGCCGATCGAGCCGAGGAACGTGGTCGAGGTTCAGGACTCGAGCCTCGGCGTGGTCCGCACCGAGGTCCGGTCAGCGCATGGGGAGAGCCACCTTGGCCATGTGTTTGACGATGGTCCCGTGGAGACTGGCGGGTTGCGCTACTGCATGAACTCAGCCGCACTTCGGTTCATTCGGCGCGACGACCTCGAGCATGAAGGCTATGGCGAGTACCGCAAAGTGTTTGAGCACCCGGACGGCGGAGCGAAGCGATGACCGACACGGCTGAGAAGGCGATCCTGGCGGGCGGCTGGGTTACACATGCCACTACGTCCGGCCGGACTGGAAGCTGCCCCGTCGCAGCGAGACCGTCAGTTAGTTGTGGTGCTCATCGCGAGTCCATGCCTCGCACGGGCCCGCCCCATCCCAGAACGGAACCTATCAAGATCAATGAGGAAAGATCGTTTTAGTTCTTCTGTTGTTGGGCTGGTTGCAGCGCGGGTCAATGCAAATGCGCCTGGTGATCTCCCTGGGTTGACCCCAGACCGCGCGGCGGGCAGCCTGGGCGGTTGAGGAGGACGCCGGATTCGTTGTGCGTGGCGGGCGTGGGCGTCGGCGAGGACCTCGGTGCGCATGGTGTGGATCTGGCCGGCGGTGCCGTGGTGGACCGAGGCGGGAGTGTGTAGCCCGATGCCGCCGTGGCGGTGTTCGTGGTTGTAGTAGCTGAAGAACCGGTTCGCAGAATGTGTGGGCGTCGTCGATCGAGCCGAAGCGGTCGGGAAATATTCGGCAGTACTTCAACGTCTTGAACGCAGCCTCGCTGTAGGGGTTGTCGTTGCTGACCTTCGGCCGGTGGCTGCGCACCGAGATCGGCCAGCAGTAGCGCGACCGGTTTGGATGCCATCGAGGTGCCTCGGTCGGCGTGGATCACCCGTGGAGCCGCCCCGGCCGCGGCGATCGTGGCTTTTTCCGCGCCCCAGCCGCGTGCTGGTGGGCGCGGGCGCTGGTCGAGTCCACCGAGACGTCCCAGGTGACCCTGCCGGCCGCGTCAGCGAGGGCCTGCAACGCGGTGAACAACTGCTTCCAGGTCCTGTCACGCTGCCAGCGCCGGAACAACGCGTACACCGCCGACCAGGACCCGTACTGCGGCGGCACATCCCGCCACGGGGCGCCCACCCGGATCCGCCACCGCATCCCGTCGATCAACTGGCGTCTGCTCCACGACGACGGTCGACCCGGCCTTTTCGGCGTTGGCAGCAACGGCTCCAGCACCGCCCACTGCACGTCGGTCAGGTCGAACCGCCTCGTCACCGCTAGGGTGTCCACGAGGTCTCCGGTTTCAGGTTCTGCTTGGTCGCTGAACCATCTACCGGGGACCTCGCTGCGTGTCGATCACCGGCTGCGAACCCGACCCGAGCCGCTGCCCGCCGACCACCCGCTCTGGTAACCCTCGGCTCGATCATGATGCACCGGCGCCTGGCCCGTGACTACGAAGCCCTATCCGGCAACTCCGCCAGCATGATCCGCATCGCGATAATCGACAACCTCGCGAAACGAGTCCCCCACGAAATCACCCCAACCTGGCGAGTCACCTAAACGCGCATCGGCCGCAAACTACGTGAATCAGACGCCCTCTAAGGCTGGGGGCTGGCAACCTTCTGGCTCGCTGCCCCTTCCTCCATCGTGGTGGCGGAGATGCGGTGGATCGGCGTGGGGTATCCGGGTTTGAACGATTGGGTGTCCGCAGCCTGGGAGGTCGCGCCGGTAAGGGCGTCGGCGTGCGCGATCGCTTGCCGGACCGCTTCGTCGAGCACGGCCGGTTCGCAGGCCACCCGGGCGTTGACGGTTGCGACTGCCTGTGTGGTGGGCTCGTCGACGGCGAAATCGACTGAGGGAGTCGTGCCGTTTCCGGTGACGCTCATCTTGGTCAACCGGCCACCGCTGTCAACGGTCAACTTGGCGTGGCCGATCTCGACGTCGGCGTCCGCCGCCGTCGCCGCGAGATGGGTCAGAACTGCCGTGGCCCAGCGGGACGGTGAGAAGCCGCCATTGGTGGCGGCGACGGTGACTTGTTGGTTGAGCCAGGCGAGCTGTGCTTCGGCAGCGGCGTACCGGTCGTAGTCGACGTCGAGGTCACCGCTCCATCGGGCTTGTCCGCTCCACGCCTCGATGAGGTCGGTCAGTCCGGTACCGCTCTTGGCTGAGTAGGGGACGATAACGGCGTCTGGGTTCTGGGCGCGCAGTGAGGCGACGACGGTTTCGGTCTCGGCGGGTCCGACGAGGTCGGTCTTGTTGATGGCCAGCACGTCGGCTTCACGTAGCTGCCGCCCGAACAAATAGGACAGGTCGGATTCGGGTTCGCCGCGTTGGGCGGCCCGTGCGAAGGCCCGCCACCGCAGCGGGTCGACGACGGTTGCC
This sequence comes from Micromonospora sp. NPDC047465, assembly GCF_040643125.1. Lineage (NCBI taxonomy): Bacteria > Bacillati > Actinomycetota > Actinomycetes > Micromonosporales > Micromonosporaceae > Micromonospora > Micromonospora sp. NPDC047465. Next base: position 77,626 of record NZ_JBEYTP010000023.1, on the reverse strand, counting down.
AGTGGCGCGACCACGAACTGATCGGCGTAGAACTTGCGTAGCGGCCGGACCACGGTCGCCTGCAGATCGGTGCAACTGCCGACAGCCTCGGCGATGACCACGTCTACGTTGCCGTCGGTGATGAGCTGTTCGACCACGTGCACGAGGTCTTCGAATCGGCAGCAGAAACAGCCGCCGGTCACCTGGGCGACCGCGTCGAGACTGCTGCGTACGACCTTGGTGTCGACCAGGTCCGTGCCCTGGTCGTTGGTGACGACGGCGACCCGTTTTCCCTGCCGCTCCAACAGATGGGCGGCGGCGACCATGGTGGTGGTCTTTCCGGCGCCGAGGAATCCGCTGAGCGCGATGAACGTGATCATGTCACTTCTCCCGTTCCAAGCGCTTGTGGTGCAGTTCGATGACGTGCGGTGCGAGATCGAGTACGGCCCGGGCTTGCTCGACGGTGTCGGCGACGGCGATGAGGTGGCCGTAGCGGGACATGTAGCCGCGTGGCGGCAGCGCCATCTCCTGCCCGGCTGTGGCGGTGGCGACGGCGGCGTGCATCGACGGGGTCATTCGGGCGTCATGCACGGTGACGTCGAGGACCTGGCAGTCGTGCGGCGGGTAAAGGAAGCGGATCGCAGCGACACGCCGTGTGGTGGGGGTTAGGTCCGGTGCGGCACCGGTCGCGACGGCGCCGGCCACGGCCGTGAGATCGATGCCGGTGGCGAGTTGACCGAGGTACGGGATGAAGTCGCCGCCGAGGCGAGCATTGACCTCGACCAACCGTGGACCCTGGGGGGTGAGTCGGAACTCGGTGTGGGTCATGCCGTGGGTGATGCCGAGGCCGGCGTGCACCCGACTGAGATGGTCGCGCAGCGTCTCGTCATTCAGGAGCGGGTCGGCGGCGTCGACGACGTGGCCGGTCTCCTCGAAGTACGGATCCATGCCGATTTGTTTGCGTGCCAGCACGAGCGGGCTGACAACGCCGTCGACGACAACGCTGTCGACGCTCACCTCGGGCCCGTCGAGGTACTGCTCGACCAGCACGTCGCTACCATCACGGACGACACCGGGGAACCGGACGGCGTCGACGTTGCGGTAGGCCTGCCGCAACGCTTCGGAATTGTCGACGCGGACCACGCCGATACTGCCGGCAAGCCGGCGTGCCTTGACCACCACCGGGTAGCCGAGCCGCTCGGCCGCAGCTTGAGCATCGTCAACGGTGCTGACCGGAACCGACTCGGGCTGCGGCACTCCAGCGGCACGCAGGACGGCCCGCGTTGTCGCCTTATCCCGACACGCGGTGATCGCCGACGGCGCGCTCGTGACCAGCTTGAGGCGCTCGGCGGCCTGGGCGGTCGCCTCGACCGACCATTCGTCGTAGCTCAGCATCCCGGCTAGCCGGCCGTGCTGTCCCGGGATCCCAGCGGCGGCTTCGGCCAGCGCGACCGGGTCTCGGGTATCCACGAGCGTGGAGCCGACCAGATACGGACTCTGCCAGGTGGGTGCGATCGAATCGAGCAGCCACAGCCGGTATCGGCGATGCAGCCCGGCGACCAAATACTCACGGTAGCGGCGGTCACCGCTGCCGACCAGCGCCAGCAGGGGCGTCAGCTCACCCCGACCGGTTTCGGAGTCGGCATCGGCGACCTGCCCATCACCACGTCGGCCGCCGTCGGAAACATGGTGATGCAGCTGTGGTTCACCGCGTACAGTCGAGTCGTGCCCTCCCTGGCTCGGGTCACGAACCCCACGGCCAGCAGCGTCTTCAGGTGGTGCGAGACCGTCGACTGGCCCATGTCCAGATCCTCGACGATCGTGCCGACCGACACCGGGCTGGTGCAACGGCTGAGGTAGCTCAGAATGATGATCCGGGTCGGGTCCGACAGCGCCTGGAACCAGCGGGCGTAGGTTTCGGCGGTCTCCCGGTCCACCGCCAGCGGGACGTCGGTACGGCTGCTCGACACGGTGTCTCCCTCGCGTGGCTAACCCCCCGGACGGCGTGGTCTGCGCCGCGGTGGTTCGCCCAACGCTACCTGGATCATGTCGACTAAACGATGGCGCTGTCATCGGCAGTGGCAGGTCGTGCTGGCTTGCGGGCGCGGATGATGGCCGAGTGCAGCCCGTCGGTTGCCTCCTGGATGAAGGTGATCTCGACGTCCCGCAGGCCTGCGGCCGTCAGCTGCTCCCGGTATTCAGTGACGGACAGCGCCCCGGCGACGCATTCGGCGAGGCTGCCACGGGCGGCCCGGTCGGCGCTGGTGAGCCGGTCTTCAGCAACCACGTCCGTGACGCCGATGCGTCCACCGGGCACCAGCGTGCGGTACATCTCCCGGAACACGGCCGGCTTGTCGGCCGACAGATTGACCACACAGTTGGAGATGATCACGTCGAGGGTGTCAGCGGGCAGGGGAATAGCCTCGATGACGCCTTTGAGTAGGACGATGTTGTCAATCTCGGCGTCGGTGATGTTGCGACGGGCGACGGCCAGCATCTCCTCCAGGAAGTCCAGCCCGTAGACCTGGCCGTCGGGACCGACACGACGCGCGCTGAGGATGAGGTCCAGGCCCGCGCCGGAGCCGAGGTCCAGGACGGTCTCACCCTCACGGAGCTCGGCCACCGCAGTGGGGTTGCCGCAGCCCAGGCTAGCCAGCAGCGCGGCGTCGGGGGCCTCACCGGGTCCGATGCCGGTGTAGTTGGCCGCGCCGAAGGTGGCGTCGAGATCCGGCGCGCAGCAGGCTTGTCCGGCCGCGGCGCTGGCCGCCTTGTCCCGGTAGTACTCCTGCACCTCCTGCGGTGGTGCGGCGGTATCGCTCATTGCTGGGGCTGCCCTTCTGCGTTCGTTAGCCGTTGGAACAGCAGGCGCTGCCGCCTGCTGGGAGGGTGGTTAGGGCCCGGCCGGCCAAGGGCGCAGCCGGTGCGTTGAATGCGACGCGGCGGGCGGCACCGAATCCGTCAAGCAACTCAGCGACGCGAGGGCGCAACGCCTGGTCGGCGAGCACCATCACCGTCGTGATCTCCCGTGATTGGCAACCGCGTAGCGTCTTGGCCTCATGCGCGCCGGCACCGAACTCCACCGTACGCAACCCTTCGGCATACGCGTCGCGCACCGGGGCGTTGAGCACTAGGGCGAAGTAGATCCCACTGCGCTCGCCCAGACGTTGGTAGTCAAAGCCGGCCCACTTGGGTAACAGGTGGTGGCCTTTGCGGAACACGACGCAGGAGGCGACAACGTCGCCGTCGAGGCTGCCGAGGTAGGCGCGCAGGTCGGCGCCGGCGTCGAGCAGGACGGTGAGCATGGTGGCGATATGCTCGGGCCGCTCGCCGGCGCCGTTCTTCTCGCGGTTGAGGCAGGTCAGCTCGGCGATGCGGGCGACATGCGGTCGGATCGCCTCGCCGTCGACGCGCTGAATTCGTATCCCGGTGGCTGCCGCGCGGCGCGCGTCGCCGGTGATGCGTTGCCGCTTTTTCGCCGGCAGGTTGGTCAGGTGGCCGTCCCAGGAGTCGGCGTCGAGCCGCAGGTAGTCCTCGAAACCCCAGAACGTGGCGTGTCCGCCGGTTTCCTTGAGGGCGGTCACGAGTGAGTCGTTGCCGGCCCGAGCGCAGATCCAGGGTGCGACGATGCTGCGGATGCCGGCAGCGAAGGCGGCGGGCACGAGCTTGTCGACCATCGCGGCGAAGAGGGTCGGGGTCCAGAAGTTGTAGGCGACCTCGGTGCGGTAGCCCAGCGGGCTACCCAGTAGCAGGGCCGGGAAGAACGCCTGGGGGTCGAGCGCGTCGATCTCAGCGGTAACGGTAGCCGCGACATCCACGCCGCAGCACACGGTGTCTCCGGTCGGAGGTTGCCAGCCCAGGTAGGTGCGTGGATCGTGGTCGACGGCCGGGGCGGCGGTCAGCACATATCCGGGAAGCACCGCGAGTTCGCCGCGGGCTCGCGTGGCGATGGTGTGCCATGGCTTGGCTTCCGGCATGGCCTGCTCATTGGCGGCCAGAAACGGCGGGCTGACGTATGGCCAGGCGTCGGTGAGTAGGTCGAGTTCCTGTGCCCAGCTCATCTGCGGCAGCGGCTGTCCGGTGGTCACCGTGAGCCGATGGGATCCGCTCATCGAGATCCTTTCTTCCCGCTCAGCACTTCACGCAGCAGCGCCCAGCACCGGCGCCCTCGGCCTCGCTGCGACGTTGCTGCCATAGTTCTTCCACCCGCCGGTCGGGGTGAGTCCAGTCGAGGTGAAAGCCACGGTCGACAGTGGCGACGTCCTGCATCCACGGGGAGACCAGCAGCGGGGATCCCTTGAACAGCAACAGTCGCGTCTGCAGGGCGGTGGGTTCGACCACCCGCGCCAGGCCGGTTTCGACGAGGAAGTCCTCGAAGGTGAGTAGTTCCTCGTAGCGGATCCACGGAGTGAACGGGATGAACGTGGGGTTGAGCTCGAAGCCGATGCGGGCGGCCTCGGCGATCGCCGCGCGCATGTGCGCGACGTCGATGCCCTTGTCGAAGATGCGCAGGATTCGGTCGGAGGGGAACTCCAGGGCCGAGGTGACCCGGCGCAGTCCCAGCGATACGAGTTCCTCGAGCAGGTCGGTGTAGTCCAGGATGTGGTCCACGCGTGTGGTGAACTCGAACGTCGAGCCGGGGAACTCCGCGCCGATGCGCCGGATCGCCTCGATGCCCATGGTCCGGGAATTGAAGAACTCCGCGTCGATGAACAGGAAGTGCCGGATGCCCTCCTCGGCGAGCCGCCGTGCGTCGGCGAGGACGGTGTCGAGTTCGTAGGCCGCCACCCCGCCGTCGTAGGCGCCGTACACCGAGCAGTAGGTGCACTTGTGGTGGCATCCGCGGGAAACCTCGATGTTGCCCGTCAGCCCGTACGGGGTGTGGTGGGCCGGATAGTGCACCACCGACGGGAACAGGTCGCGGGCCGGGGCGGTCGTGCCGATGCGCCGCCGGGGCGGCCGGGGCGCGATCGCGTGTCGGGTACGCAGGGCGGGCACCTCCGTCAGCGGAATCTCCTTGGCGGCGGCGGCGCACAACTGCGGGGCGATCCGCTCCGGCTCGTCGAAGACGACCGCGTTGACGGTCTCCAGAAACGCCGAGCTGTTCATCTGGGCGTACTGGCCGAAGGCCACGATGGGCACACCGGGATGCTCGGCACGCAGCGCGCGAGCCAGATCGACGCCCCGATACAGCCCCTCGAACTGCTGCACGGACAGCAGGATCATGTCGACGTCGCCGCGTGGGCGCAGGTCGGGAAACTGGTAGGCGTCCCAACCGGTGACGTGGGCGCCGTGCTCGCGCATCGCGGCTGCGGCGAACGCCGAGGCCAGGGGCTGAAGCTCGGCTTCAAAGGAAGACACCACCATGATCCGGGGGTTGGGCATGACGTGTCCCTTGGGTCGGCGACAGCGAGTGATCCAGTGCGCACGGCCACCATGACACCTTCACCAATCCATGTCAATAGACTGATCTAGTGCTGCCGCTCCGAGGCGGCGGGGGCCTCGTCTGCGGCAAATGGTCACGTCGCGCCCAAGGCTGCTGATTGCTGATTTGCCGGTCAAATCGGCACGCACATAAAGTGATCAAGTTAGATATTGACAGGATTCGAATAGGAGGTGAACACTTTCCGGTCATCAGCCGGACGCGGGGAGTTCCTATGACCGTCGCTATCATGATCATGCTCGTCGGTCTCGCCGCAGCCAACGGCGCCAACGACGTGTCGAAGGGAGTCGCAACCCTCGCCGGCGCCGGTGTGGCCGCCTATCGCACGGCGATCGTCTGGGGCACGGTCACGACGTTGGTAGGCGCGCTCCTGTCCATCCAGCTCGGCCGCAACATGGGTTCACTGTTCTCCAAGGGGATTGTTGACGCGAACCCGACAGCCGCCTTCGCGCTCGCCGTACTGCTGGGCACGACATCGTGGGTCGGGTTGGCCAGCCTGTTGAGGCTGCCCGTGTCCACCACCCATGCCATCGTCGGCTCGCTCGTCGGCGCCGGTCTGGTGCTCGCCCCGTCCGCCGTGCAGTGGCAGGGTGTGGCGCGCAAAGTGGTGCTGCCGCTGCTTCTGAGCATCGTCGTGGCCTACACCATTTCCGTCGTGCTGGGCCTCATTGCCAAGCGGCTGCTCGGCCGCGATGACCAGCGGTCCCAAAGCACGGTCCACGAACCGGTACCCGTCGGATCCGGCGGCGCCTCCGCCGCGTTGAAGGCCATGCCGACCGTGGCCACGCCGGCGCGAAAGCGAATAACCCAGGACCGCGTCATCTCCCTGCTGCACTGGGCGTCCAGCGGTGCCACCAGCTGCGCTCGCGGCCTCAACGACACGCCGAAGATCGCGGCAATTGGCGGGTTCGCTCTGCTGCCCGCCGGTTACTCCGCAACCGAGATCAGCCTCATCGTGGCCGCCGCGATGGCCGTCGGTTCACTGGCCGGTGTCCGGGTCGCCCGCCGCCTGGGCAGCAACGTGCTGAAAATGTCGCACACCGAAGGATTCACCGCCAACCTCACCACCGCCGGGCTCGTCGGCGCCGGTGCCCTGCTGGCATGGCCGATGTCGACCACCCAGGTTTCCACGGGCGCGATCGTCGGCGCGGCCGGTGGCCAGCTCAACCGCCTGTCCGGGCGCACCCTGCGGGACTTCGCGATCGCCTGGCTCATCACGCCGGTCTTCGGTGCTGTCGTTGCGGCTGCGGCCTACGCGGTTGCCCGCTGACAAACGCCGCGCCGGCCGACGGGAGCAGCCTGGCCTCGGTCGGCGCATGCGATGTCTTCGGCCGGCCCGGGCGCCTGCCGGGTCCCCGCCTCGTCGCAGCCGGGACACCACGCGGCGCCATCACCCGGTACGCAACCACGACAGGTGCGCGCTCTATCAATCATCGTTGGTGATTGATAGAGTGCGCGTGGCGGCGATCCACCGCTGACGTGCGTCCTTCGAGGAGAAGCCGTGAACGACGTCGTAGAGATCGTGCGCCTCACGCTTTACTACGTGCTCCACCTGGCGATGTGGTTCGCCCTAGCGATCTTCATCAGCGCCATGGTGGACCTGCTCTACCTCGACATCGTGGCGCGCCGTAGCCTGCGCCGACGCAAAGGATGGGTTGGCGTTGTCGCCGCAGCAGCCGTCGGAGCCTTCAGCCCTTTCTGCTCCTTCATCGTCATTCCGCTCATCCGCAAGTTGCTTGCCAGCGGTATCCCGCTATCGGCGGTGATGGCGTTCTGGGTGGCCTCGCCCACCATGGACCCTGAGATCTTCGCGATGACAGCAGCCCAAATCGGCATGCCGCTCGCAACCGCACGTCTGGTCGGAGCGGTGCTGCTCAGTCTCGGCGCCGGGTTCACCGTGCTGCTCATGGAACGCCGCGGGATGTTCAAACACGTGCTGCGTGCCACCCGCGTCGATGACCGGACAGAGCCCCAGGTCAAAGACGCTCAACAGGAGGAAACCCAGCCGGTGCTCGTCGGGACGGCTACCGGACAACCGGCATCGGCTCAACCCGCTCCGCAGCCGCCAGCGACCAGCGCCGGACAGCCGCAGGAGCCCGATGACGATGACGACCTTGCCTGGTGGCCGACGGCCAAGGCCAGCCTGCGCAGCGGGAGGAACTGGCGCATCACCTTCCGCAACATGGGCCGGGACAGCATCGAACTCGGCAAATGGCTGCTCCTGGCATGCCTCATCGAGGCCCTGGTCGTCATGTACGTTCCGGAAGACTTGGTCGGCGGGCTGTTCGGAGCGTCCCCCTTCCTCGCCATTCCGCTCGCCGCGTTCATCGGTGTGCCGCTCTACATGAACGGCGTCGGTGCCATCCCCATCGTTGATGGACTCCTCGCCAAGGGCATGTCCGCCGGAGCGGTCGTGACGTTCCTGCTCGGCGGTGCGGTGACGACCGTCCCGGCGATGGCCGCGGTCCGAAGCATCGTCACCAACCGTGTCTTTCTCATGTACCTCGGCGTCAGTGTTATCGGCAGCATCCTGATCGGGTTCCTTGCCGAGATCTTCCTATGACCGGCGCCCACCCGCGCCGCCGTCCGACACCCTGCTGATCCCGCACCAGGGCACTCACCACGGGTCTGCCCAATGACCGGCCCGGTTCGGGTCGGTGGCCCCACTGCGCCACTGGCCGTTCGCCGGACGGACCATGCAAGATCGCCCATGGCCTACCGCGCCGAGACGTGGAGGCATTGCAACGCCGCCAGACAAGGCTGAGCGGCAGGCGAAGGTCAGGTTCCATGCCGAGACCGGATTCTTCCGGGCCGGGCAGATGGTCGCGTGGGCCCTGGTGCCCTCGTAGCGGTGGTGCCGCGGGTCACCGGCTTGAGGGTGGGGCTGCCCAAGGGTCAAGGGACCACTGGACACAGCACCGTTGACGAGACGAGGGGTGCTGGGCACTCGGATCATGCCAGTTCCCTACAACGGTGCGGCCTCGACAGTGCCGCTCAGCGGGCCCTTTTCGTCGCTCGCTTGCGAGGCGGCGTCAGCAAATCCGCGATCGCCGCAATCGCGGACGGCACGAGGCGGTAGTACGCCCAGACGCCGCGCTTTTCGCGTTCGAGCAGGCCGGCCTCGGTGAGGATCCGGAGGTGGTGACTCACGGTCGGCTGGGAGAGACCGAGTGGCGCGGTGAGGTCACTGACGGACGCCTCGCCCTCCGGGGCGGACTGGATCAGGCTGAGCAGTCGGAGCCGGGCCGGGTCGGCGACCGCCTTCAGCACTCCCGCGAGCCGCTCGGCATCGGCACGCTTGATCGGCTCACCGGCAAGCGGCGAGATCGCAGGCATCGTAGTTTTCACAGGTCCCACGCCTCCATCGTTGCACCAACACCATCGATAGGCCGGTTGAACCATGACCTGGTCACCGTCAGTGTGGGTGGGAAGCCGTGTTGAGGTGTCCCGGCCGTGTCAGCGGTCGGATGAGCGATGCCTTGCCGGAGGGGTGACGGCGGACGTGGCAGCAGTGGCGGGTCGGGTCACGCGGTGGGACGCAGTTCGGTGAGGAGCCTCTCGACGCGGGCGCGGATCTCGTCTCGGATCGGGCGTACGGCGTCGATGCCCTTTCCGGCGGGGTCGTCGAGCTTCCAGTCCTCGTAGCGCTTGCCGGGGAAGACGGGGCAGGCGTCGCCGCAGCCCATGGTGACGATGACGTCAGACGCCTCAACCGTCTCATGTTCGAGGCGCCTGGGGGTCTGATCGGTGATGTCGATGCCGACCTCGCGCATGGCCTCGACGGCGGCGGGGTTGATCTGGTCGGCGGGGGCGCTGCCGGCGGAGCGGACCTCGACGGTGCCGCTGGCGAGGTGGCGCAGCCAGCCGGCGGCCATCTGGGAGCGGCCGGCGTTGTGGACGCAGACGAACAGGACGCTGGGCTTGTCGCTCATGGGGTGCCTTTCACACAGTGCGAGTTGTGGGGCCGGGAAGGCGTGCCGTCGGGGCGAGGAACAGCTGCTCCAGGTTGCTGTTGCGGTCGAGCGTCGGGTAGCGGCCGGGAACGCTGCGGCGGTCGACCATGCCCGGGGGGTGTCACGAGCGGCGGCTGAGGGCAAGGTCCTCGTCAGTGGGGACGACGACCTGATCGGCGGCTTCGGCGGAGTCAGGGTAGAGGGCGGCGAGCAGGCCGACACCGACGGCGAGGCCGACGAGCTGGGCTAGGACGAAGCCGGGCAGGGAGGTGGGGGCTATGCCGGCGAAGGTGTCGGTAAAGGTGCGGCCGATGGTTACGGCCGGGTTGGCGAACGAGGTGGACGAGGTGAACCAGTAGGCGGCGCCGATGTAGGCGCCGACGGCGGCGGGTGAGACGGGGGCGCGGTCGGAGCGGGCAAGAGCGAAGATCAGCAGGATCAGGCCGGTGGTGGCGACGACCTCGCCGAGCCACAGGTTGGCGGCGGCGCGATCCTTGCCGGAGAAGTCGACGGCGGCGAGGTCGAACATGAGGTTCGCCAGGACCGCACCGGCGATCGCGCCCAGGATCTGGGCCGCGACGTAGCCGCTCAGGTCGCGGGCGGTGAGGCCGGTGCCGGCGCGGCGGCCGAGGAACCAGTCGGCCGCCGAGACGACCGGGTTGAAGTGAGCCCCGGAGACCGGGCCGAACATCAGGATCAGCGCACCGAGGGCGAACGCGGTGGCGATCGAGTTCTCCAGCAGTTGGAGGCCGATGTCGCCGGGGGAGAGGATGGTGGCCATGATGCCGGAGCCGACCACGGCGGTGACCAGCAAAGCGGTGCCGACGAACTCGGCCAGAAGGCGCCGCCGGAGTGCGATGGTCATCAGTGCGTTCTCTTCCGTGATGCGAGGGATGCCGGTGGGCGGGCATGACAGTTAGCGGTCGCGTCGGTCATGGAGGACTGTCGGGCAGGATGGCGGGGGCGAGCCGGTCGACTCGATCGGCGAGGTCGGCATAGGCGGCTTCGAACGCCTCGTCGGTGTTGACGCGTACGGGGTCGGGTACGGACCAGTGCAGGCCGGGCCGGACCGGACCGGTCAGCTCCTCGTGGGCGTTGTCGCACACGGCGACCACCAGGTCACCTCGGCGGACGACGTCGGTGACGTGGGCGGTGGCGGCCGGGTCGAGGTCGAGGTGATGGCGGTGGGCCACCGCCACAGCGCGAGGGTGCACCCGGGCGGCGGGCTTGGTTCCGGCGGAGGCGACCTCGCTGTTCTTTCGCTGCTTCCACAAGGCGGCGGCCAGTTGGGAGCGCGCCGAGTTGTGGGTGCACACGAACACCACTCGGCCGACGCCGGTAAGGCGTGGAGTGGCGAGGGCGGCAAGCGCCTCGGGTCGTAGCCGCAGGTAGGTGCGGCGGCGGTCGCCCTCGGAGCGGCCCTTGATGACCAGGCCGGAGTCGGTGAGGACCTTGACGTGGTGGGCGACCAGGTTCGTCGGCATGTCGAGGGTGTGGGCGATCTCGCCGGGGGAGGCGTCGCCGAGGGTGAGTGCGTCCACGATCGCCAGGCGGGCCGGGTCGCCGAGCGCGGCGTGGATCCTGGCTCGCCGCGCGAGAGAGGAAGGCTCAGCGTTCATTGACTCAATGGTCGCTGAGTGACGCTTTGGGAGTCAAGCTGATCCTGCGGAGTGAGGGGTTTGGGCTGATCAGCAGCAGGTCGTCAGGTAGGACTGCAGGTCCGTCAGGGCGGCGAGGGTGCCGTCGCGGTCGGCCCGGTAGAACACCGTCTTTCCGTCGCGGCGCGAGGTGGCCACTCCGCCGCGTCGCAGCAGCGTCAACTGCTGCGACGCCGTGGCCTGGCTGATGCCGATCCGCTCGGCCACTTCGCCCACGGACATTTCGGCGCCGCGGGCGAACAGCAGCATGATCCGCTGCCGGGTGGGGCTGCCGAGGGCCTTGAGGAAGTCCTGTGTCTGCGGCGCAAGACCCGGCGGGGCGTCGCTCTGTGGCCCGGTCGACTGGTCGGCGGCGGTCTGGCTCATGGTCACACCTTTCCTTGCCACCATCATATTGTCATTCAATAAAATGTCGATATGATCGTCAGCGTGACCGCTCGAGCTGATCCCGTGATCATCATCGGCGGCGGCCAGTCCGGCCTCGCTGCTGCCCGCGCCGCCCTCGCCGTCGGCCTGCGTCCGGTTGTCCTGCATGCCGGTGACTCCCCGGCTGGTTCCTGGCCGGACTACTACGACAGCCTGACCCTGTTCTCGCCCGCCCGCTACAGCGTCATGCCCGGGATGGCTCTCGACGTGGACCCCGACCACTACCCCCACCGTGACGAGGTCGTCGCCTACCTGCGCCGCTACGCCGGCACTCTCGACGCCGAGATCCGCACCGGCGTGCGCGTCGCCGAGGTCCACCCGCGAGACGGCGGCGGATACCTCATCCGCGCCGACGCCGGTGACCAGATCGCCGCGGCCGGTGTCGTCGCCGCCAGCGGGTCCTTCGGTAACCCGTACCTGCCCGACCTGCCCGGGCGGGGCGACTTCACCGGCGACCTACGGCATGTCGCCGACTACCGTCGGCCCGGCCCCTACGCCGGCAAGCGGGTCATCGTCGTCGGGGCGGGCAACTCTGCTGTGCAGGTCGCCTACGAGCTCGCGGCGCACGCGCACGTCACCCTCGCCACCCGGGAAACCGTCCGGTTTCTGCCGCAGCGCATCGGCGGGCGCGACCTACACCACTGGCTGCGCGTCAGCGGCGCGGACCGCCTCCCTCGGCGCATCCTCACCCGCCTGATTCGGCGCGCCATCGTGCTCGACACCGGTGTCTACCACCGGGCCATCACCTCCGGGCAGCTCGCGCGCCGGGGCATGTTCACTGCCTTCACCCCCGACGGCGTCGTCTGGGGCGACGGCGCCATCGAGCCCGTCGACGCGGTCATCTTCGCCACCGGCTACCGCCCGGACCTGGGCTACCTGGAGCCCCTCGGCGCCCTCGCGCAGGGTATGCCCCGGCAGGTGAGCGGGCTCTCCACCAGCCATCAAGGGCTGGCCTACGTGGGGCTGGAGTTTCAGCGATCCTTCGCCTCGAACACGCTGCGCGGCGTCAGTCGCGATGCCACCCACGTGATGCGCGCCCTCGCTGCACACCTGTCCGGGCGCCGCAGGCCGCCGCGCCTGGCAGGTGCCCCGGCGTCCGCGCCCAGCGGCAGCACGGCTGGCAGATTGCGCTGACCGCCCGGCGGCGGTCGCGTACGGCGTCAGGTGGCGTTACGACTCGGCTGGCGCGACGGTGAGTAGAGCCGCCAACTGGCGCAGGATCCCCGGACGCGCCCGGTAGTAGACCCAGGTGCCCCGCCGATCGGCGTCCACCAGGCCCGCCTCGCGCAGTGTCTTGAGGTGGTGCGAGATCGTCGGCCCGGTCAGGTTGAACGCCGGCGTCAGATCGCACACGCACGCCTCGCCGCCCTCGGCGGAAGCGATCATCGACATCAGCTGTAGCCGCACCGGGTCGCCGAGGGCCTTGAACGCGGGCGCGAGGACCGCAGCCGTCTCGGCCGGAACCCGGCGCTGCGCCAGCGGGGGGCAGCACGGCGCGTCGGCGTCGAGGTCGACGAGGGGGAGCGGCGCCTGTTGCTTCGACATGCCTCTAGGTTGACATTTCTCTAATCAACATGCAACTGTCTGCTTAGACGGACGTCAAGACAGGCGTCTGGAGGAAGGGGAAACACCATGCTCGGTACCCGCCGTGCACCAGCACCTCTTGCCGGCATCCGGTTCTGTGACTCCTGCGCCCAGGTGTCCACGGCCGCCCAGCGTGCGCAGCGCCGCTACGACCGCGCCCGCACCGCCGTCTACACCATGATCAGCCTTCGCTGACGAGAGGACCTGTGATGAGCGATAACACCCAGACCACCGGCGGTTTCGCGGGCGACCCGACCGCTGCCCTGCGGGTCACCGGCTCCGGCGCCTGCTGCGGCAGCCCCGCCCAGGCCGTGGGCTCGATCCTGCCGCCAGCCGGCGAGGCCGCGAGCGCCGGCCCATGCTGCGGCACGCAGGAAGCCGCGCAAGCCGCCGGCTCGTGCTGCGGCACACAGGCCAAGGCCGACGCCGTGGCCACGGGACAGGGATGCTGCGGATGACCATCCCAGACGACCTCGCGATCCTTCTTAGCGAAGTCAGTGCCGACCGGATGGCCGCGACCGTCGCCACCCTCGCCTCCGACCGCATGGCAGGACGGCGGGTCGGATCAGCCGGCGGCGCGGCAGCCCGCGCGTGGCTGATCACGCAGCTCGACGCTATCGGCGCCGCGGTCTGGACTGAGAAGTTCCAGGTCCGGGCGGTGCCACAGGTGTATGAGGCGGTGACGGCAACCTGGGGCGACGCGAACCGCTCCACACGGCTGGTTTTCGGTCGGCAGGTCGCGATCCATCCCGCCTCCGTCGACGCCGCCGAGACCCGCCGCAGCCGGCTCGGCGTCGCCGGCGCCCACGACCCGGCCGGGCGGTGGCTCGTGGTGCCGGCGGAGATGAGCCTGTTCGACGCCTACCAGGACATCCTCGGCGCGGCCGGGTTGCTCGTCCGTCGAGCTGTCGACGCCGACGGCTGGCAGTTCACCACCCTCGCCGGACCGGACCCGGGACCGCTGCCCGTTCTGTCCCTAGACCCTGACACCCACCGCACTGTCCTCGCCGCCGCAACCGGCAGCGCCAGCTGGTTCGCCGGTGCCACGCCACTTCGCCGCGACGACGTCACCGGTACCAACATCCACGCCCAACTCCGGCGGGCCGTTCCCGGCGGGACGGAGCTGCTCCTGACCGCCCACTACGACGGCGTCGGCGACCACCCCGGGCTCCGTCACCCAGGAGCCTCGGACAACGCCAGCGGCGTCGCGGTGGTCCTCGAAGCCGCCCGCATCCTCGCCCGCGGACTTCCCGACGGCGTCGGGCTCTGCGTCGCCCTGCTCGACGGCGAGGAGGTCGGTGCGCTCGGCTCGGCCCACCACGCCGCGCAGCTGCGCGATCAGGGCGCCGCACCCCTGGTGGTCAACGTCGACGGAGCCGGCCGCTCGGATGGGGCTGCGGCGGTCGAGGCCGGCGGTCCCGCACACCGCCTCCTGGCTCTGCTCGACCAGGCCGGCCGGCACACCGGCGTCCCGCTCGCTGCAGGACCGATGGCCTCGGACAACCGCCGCTACGGCGGAGCAGGCCTCGCCGCCGTCGGCATTGGCGCAGGAATGGGCGGCTACCACAGCCCTGCCGACACCCCCGACCGCGTCGACCCCGCCACCTTGACCGCGATCGCCCACCTCGTCGTCACCACCGCCCACCTCACCGGGGCGGCTCCTGTCAGGCCTTCATCGCAAGCCGGCGAAAAACGATAGGAGGAGTGGTGGTGGGCGAACGGCTCGACCGGGCAACCGCACAGACCTACGCCTCGTGGTTCCGAACCCGGCCGACCCAGGTGCGCATCTGTGGAGTACCTGGCCCGGCACGCCCGCCAGATGAGCGTGGGAGAGCTCGTCCCCGCCGTCGGGCTCGCCCAGTCCACCGTCGCCCAACAACCCTGAAGATCCTCACCCCAGTGCGGTTCGTGCTCGTCGAGCCGCTCGGCACCGCCCGCCACGACCGCCGCATCAACGACGCGCTGCGTCGGCTGCTTCCCGTCCACTCCCGACGTCGTCCTGGGCCGACTGCCCCCAACCCGATTGGAGCCTGCTGATGGCCGACATCACCCTCCGCTCGATGACAGCCGACGACGCGCACCGGGTGCTGACGATTTACCAGGCAGGCCTGGACGGCGGCAACGCCAGCTTCGAGACCGTCGCACCGACCTGGGCGGCATTCGATGCAGGCAAGTCGCCTGACCACCGCCTCGTAGCCGTCGATGCGGACGACGCCGTGGTCGGGTGGGTGGCGGTCTCGCCCACGTCGAGCCGGGCGGTTTACGCCGGGGTGGTCGAGCACTCGGTCTACGTGGACCCGGGCGCCCAGGGCCGAGGGGTGGCCCGGCTGCTGCTGAACGCGCTGATCGCCTCGACCGAGGCGGCCGGCATCTGGACCATCCAGTCCGGCGTCTTCCCGGAGAACAACGCCAGTCTCGCCCTGCACCAGCAGGTCGGCTTCCGCGTCATAGGCACCCGCGAGCGGATCGGACGGCACCACGGTCGGTGGCGCGACGTCGTCCTGCTCGAGCGCCGCAGCCCCGTTATCTGAACCCCTTGGGCTTTGCCCGCCCAAGAGCAACTACACCTTCTTGATTCGATATCTGTCAATATAGAGGAGTTTTCGATGAGCGTCCGGGACGAGCTGCCCGTCGTGGTGATCGGCGCAGGACCGGTGGGCCTGGCCGCCGCCGCCCACCTGCACGAGCGTGGCCTGCCCTTCCTCGTCCTTGAGGCCGCAGACACCGCTGGCGCGGCGGTGCAGCAATGGGGGCACGTGCGGGTGTTTTCCCCGTGGCGGTACAACATCGACCCGGCCACGCGCCGGCTACTCGATGAGGCCGGCTGGGTCGCCCCGGCCGAGGACGCCCTGCCCACCGGCGCGGAGCTGCTCGCCGACTACCTCCAGCCCTTCGCGGGACTGCCGCAGATCAAGCCCCACCTGTACTACGGCGCGCGCGTCGAGGCCATCAGCCGCCTCGGCCTGGACCGGCTGCGCACTGCCGGCCGCGAGCAGACGCCGTTCCTGATCCGCCTCGCCAACGGTGACGAAATGCTGGCCCGGGCCGTCATTGACGCATCCGGCACCTGGGGCACCCCCAACGTCCTCGGTGCCTCCGGCCTGCCCGCCCGGGGAGAAAAGGAGGCCGGCGCGTACCTGGAGCATGCCCTGCCGGACGTGCTCGGCACGGACCGGGACCGCTTCGCCGGCCGGCACACCCTCGTTGTCGGCGCCGGCCATTCCGCCGCCAACACCCTGCTCTCCCTGGCTGAGCTGGCCGCTACGGAGGCGGGCACGGAGGTGACCTGGGCGATCCGCTCGGCGAGCCCGGCCCGCACCTACGGCGGCGGAGACGCCGACGCGCTGCCCGCGCGCGGCGCACTCGGCTCCCGGCTGCGTGAGCACGTCGACGCCGACCGGATCCGACTGCTCACTGGCTTCTCCGTCCACACCCTCACCCCAACCGACGGCCGCGTCGCGGTGCTCGTCCGCCACGGCGACGGCAGCGAGGAGCAGGTGATCGTCGACCGGATCGTTGCCGCAACCGGCTTCCGCCCGGACCACTCGATCGCCGCCGAACTACGGCTCGACCTGGACCCGGTCATGGGCGCCACCCGGGCACTCGCCCCGCTGATCGACCCGAACGAGCACTCCTGCGGCACTGTCCCACCGCACGGCGTCGACGAACTCGCCCACCCCGAGACCGGCTACTACGCCGTCGGCATGAAGAGCTACGGCCGCGCCCCCACCTTCCTCATGGCCACCGGCTACGAGCAGGTCCGCTCCGTCGTCGCCGCCCTCGCCGGCGATTGGACCGCCGCCCGCGACGTCCAGCTCGACCTGCCCGAAACCGGCGTGTGCAACAGCAACCCCGCCGACTCGACGGGCACCGACAGCTGCTGCGGGACCACCCCGGCAACCCGGCCGGCCGGCAGGGGCCTCGCCACCGGAATCTCCGGCAGCCTGCTGTCCACACCGCTGAACCTGATCAGCCTCGACACCCCGACCAGCGGCCAGACCGGCGGCTGCTGCGCCAGCTGATGACCACCTCCACGATGGTGCCCGCCGACCCGCCGGTCGGCGGGCACCACGGGTGGCGCATCGTCGCCGCCCCCGCCATCACCTCGAACATCGGCTACGGCACCTTCTATTGCACATACGCCGTGCCCTCGCGGTCGGCCGCGTTGGGGTCCGCTCCGACGCGCAGGAGGGCCCTGGCGACCGCCGCGTCGTCGCGTAGCACCGCCTCCATCAGGCGCTTGGTCCCTTCCCCCGCGGGCCGGGAGGCAACGGAGATCACACCGCGCAGATCTTGATCGGTTGGGCGGAGCCCATCCCCAAAGGTCGGGTCGGTAGGCTTGGCGTGATCATGGGGAGGGTCCTTGTCCTGGCCGGGCGTTGGCGCGTGGATAGTTGCCGCTACCTCGACGAACGCGAGGTGGGAGGTGGCCGCGGCGGCCATTTCCGCGGCGTCGAAGGCGCGGGTGGCGGTGCTTCATGTCGCCGAACGCAAACATGACGGCAGAGCCCCTTCTCAACTGCTGAGGGAAAGCCTCGCAACGTACGTCGAGGTGCATGCCGGTGGGGCGGGCGCGCCACGGCCCGACGACCTCGTCGGGATCACCCGGGCCCTGGCACGGAACCATGACCTAGTCCTGGTAAGCGCAGCCCACGGCCTTCTCGTTCCGCTGGGTCGCGATGGCTGGACCCTCGCAGACCTGGCCTGGGCACTACAGGCACCGGTCGTCGTGGTGACCGGCTCTGGAGCGGACTCGATCAATCACACCACGCTCGCGCTCGATGCGCTCGCCGGCCGTGGCCTACCCGCCTGCGTCATCGCCATCGGCGACGGCGACGGCGACGCCGATGGCTTCTCAGGATTGCCGGTCAGGCTGGCCGGTCGAATTCCCGACAGCGCCGCTGACCAGCCTCAACGGTTTCGCGCGGAGGCGGCGGGCTGGCTCGCCCCGTTGCTGCAGGCGACCGGCGGTACGACGGCGGCTGCCCAGGACGCGCCCTCCCGGCCTGCCGCAGCCGAGCGGCCCGATGACGCGGCGCCAGCGGCGACGCGTGACGAAGAAGCGCCACGCTCGACGACCATCGGCAAGCGGCTGCTGATAGCCCTGCTCGCGGTTTTTCTCCTGCTGGTGTTGCTGCTCTGCGCCGTCACCAACCTGAGACCGGCGGGCAGAAGCGTCGGCGACGCGACCGGGTCCGTCGACCCGGGTCCGGTGGCTTCCGAACGCCGGCCGGTGCCGTCCGAGCGCGTTGTTCCCAGCACAGGCCGTGCGGACGTGCCATCCCGGCCTTCGGCCGCCCAGGTCTGCCCGCAAAATGCCGGGACCGTGGTCGCCGTCGAGCCCGACGCGGCGACCACCGCCCGGGTCAACGCTGCCTGGAAACGCATCGAGAAATGGCTAGCGACGCACGCGCCCCGCACGCGGGCTTCGCTGCGGCCGCCCGCGCCACCGGAGCGGATCGCCGCGCTACAGGCACGGATGTCGGTCGCCTTCCCGGCTGATCTGGTGGCGTCGCTGCGGCGGCATGACGGAGTCGCGGCCCTTGACGGCTTTGATCTGCCACCGTTCTACCGACCGCTGCCACTCGACGAGATCGTGGGCGACTGGGAGGCGACCTGTTCCGTCCTGGCAGGCGGACCAATGGATGATGACTGGTGGCACCAGGCTTTCGTGCCGTTCGCGACGGCGGGCGACGGCGGCTGTCTGCTGGTCGACGTGCGTCCCGGCGGGCATGGCAGGGTGGGCGAGTTCTATCCCGAGGAGGGCACCGGCTTCGACGGTTGGCCCGCGTCGATCGCGGAGCTCTTGGAGGGTGTGGCGCGGTCGTTGGAGACTGGCGATCCCTACATGCAGCATTACCGCCCGGTCGTCAATGCCGGCGGCCGCCTGGACTGGACGATCGAGATGCCGTAATGGCCCGGCCGACTCGCAGGTGCGGTGATGAGCGCGTCGCGGACCTGGGCGGCGCTGTGGCCGGCGGGCACGGGCACCCCAAGTCGTCGGACCCGGCCTGGACCTACTCGGCATCACCTGCCCGACTTCGGTGGGATCCTGACCGGCGGATCGGCGCGGAGCACGTCGACGGCCAAGGCGCGTACCGCGGCTTCGTCCACGTCAACGCCCAGGCCGGGGCCGGTGGGTACTGCCGCCTCCCCGTCGCGTACCTCGACCGTGTGCCCGCCGACGTAGGCGGACTCGATGAACTGCCGGCCGTTGAGGTCGACGGGCGTGTCGATGCCGAACGCCGAGAACAGGTGTAGCGAGGCGGCGAAGCCGAGGTCGGAGTCGGTGAGGCCGGAGCCCATCAGGCGTACCCCGCTGTCCTCGGCGAGGGCGCACATCCGCCGGGACAGGGTGAGGCCGCCGCTGCGCTGCACCTTGGCGATCGCGACATCGACCGCGTTCAGGCGTACGAAGGTGGCGAGGTCGCTGGGGTGGCGCAGGCTCTCGTCGAGCGCGACCGGCACGGGGGAGTGGTCCCGCAGCCGTTGCAGCCCGGCGATCTGGTTGGCCGGCAGCGGCTGCTCGAACGCGGCGACGTCGAGTTCGGCGAGCCGGCGGGCCACCTGTAGTGCCTCGTCGACCTGGTACGCCTGGTTGGCGTCCACCCAGATCGCCGCCTTCGGCGCCGCTTGGCGTACCGCCTCGACGAACGCGAGGTCCTGGTCGATCTCGGCCAGCCCGATCTTGACTTTGAAGGCCGTGTACCCGAGGGCGTGGCCCTCCGTGACGCTGTCGGCGACCGCCTCGGGGGTCTTGGCGGAGATGATCCAGCCGAGTGGGATCCGTCCGACGCGGCGTTGCCCCCAGAGCACTCCGAGCGGGACGCCGACCGCCCGTCCGACGAGGTCGTGCAGCGCGATGTCGATCGCGGACTTCGCGATCGGCGCACCGATGGTGAAGCCGCGGTTGATGACCCGGTCGAAGGTTGCCGTGACCGCGTCGAGGTTCCACGCCGGTGCGCCGAGGATCGCGGGCGCGAGGTAGCGATCGATGGTGGTGACGATGCTCTCGGTGGTTTCGTAGGTCCAGGACGGCGTCGGGGTGGCTTCGCCCCAGCCGACGACTCCGCCTGCGGTCACCTTCACCAGCACCCGCCGGCTGGGCTGCCCGACGGTCGCGACGGTCCCTCCGGCGATCTCGAACGAACGGATCGTCGGGAGTTCGACCACGAAGGTCTCCACCCGCTCCACGACGAGACCGTTCAGTGCCCCGGTGCGCTCGGGCCCGAGAGTCGGCATGCCGTACCCCACCTTCCGTGGCATCTATTTGGGAATGAATTCATTCCCGCTAGTCGATGGCAATCCGGAGCATACCTGCCCGGCGAGCCGCGTAAAGCAGGGAAAATTCTTGCCGGGAGGGATTGACGGAGGTATGTCTGCTGCTCAAGAATCCTCAGCCATGACCGGCATTGATGGTTTGGATTCATTCCCTCATGGGACGAAATTCCGAGCCCTGGCGGCCTACCTTCGGCAACAGATCGCCGAAGGTCGGTGGTCGGTCGACGCACGCCTGCCCACCGAGCAGGAGTTCGCCCACACCCACGAGGTGGGGATCAACACGGTCCGCCGCGCGATCAACCTGCTGGTGGACGAGGGGCTGGTACGTCGTCGCCAGGGCTCCGGCACCTACGTGGTGGCGATACCAGCGCAGGTCGGGCGTAGCGCCCGCTTCGTCGGGGTGCTCGTACCGTCCACCTCGTACTTCTACCCACGGGTGATCGAGGGCATCGA
The DNA here is from genome assembly GCF_040643125.1 of Micromonospora sp. NPDC047465. Lineage (NCBI taxonomy): Bacteria > Bacillati > Actinomycetota > Actinomycetes > Micromonosporales > Micromonosporaceae > Micromonospora > Micromonospora sp. NPDC047465. The sequence continues at coordinate 56,852 of NZ_JBEYTP010000023.1, read as the reverse complement.
GCGGGTGATGACCACCGCCGGCGTCCGGATCATCCTTTCCAGCTCCGAGTACGACCCGGATCTGGAGGCGCAGCAGATCAACCAACTGCTCGCCGCAGACGTCGACGGCCTGCTGCTCGTGCCCAACCTGCACCTGATCGAGAAGCCCCAGCAGTACGTCGACCAACTGCACCGGCTACCGGTCCCGTACGTGCTCGTGGAACGGCGGCCGCCGGCTCCCGCGCCGGACGACGCGACGCCGTACGTCTGCACCAACCATCTCGGCGGGGGCTACGCCGCGGTACGGCACTTCGTCGAGTTGGGGCACAAGCGGATCGGCCACCTCGGCCGGATCCGGACCGCGACGGCCGACATGGTGGCGGAGGGCTTCGACCGCGCGGTCGCAGACTTCGGCCTGCCTCGTCTCCCGGCGGCCGCGGTCCGACGTGAGGAATGGACGTCCGACCAGCTCGCTGCGTACGCACAGGTCTGCAGGGACAACGACATCACCGCGGTGTTCTGCCTCGGCGACCGGGACGCCGCGGGACTGCTGCCCCACGCGCGCCGGCTCGGGCTGACCGTGCCGGACCGGATGGCGGTGATCGCCTACGACGACGAGGTCGCCGACCTCGGCGAGGTGCCGCTCACCGCCATCTCCCCTCCGAAGACCGAGGTGGGCAAGCTCGCCGCCGAGGTCCTGCTGCGACGCATCGAGCAGGGCGCCTCGGCCCCCGTGCACCAGACCCAACTGCAACCACGCCTGGCGATCCGGGCCTCGTGCGGCGCCGCCCGCGACCGGTAGTCCGTGACCGGCCGAGGGCCAGGCGCACCGTCGCGGCGGTGACCCGAGACCGCTGCCCGCCGGGCGACCAACACAAGGAGATCCACGATGAGGATGCAACGCTTCTCGCCAGGCCGGCGTCTCGTCGCCCTGGCAGGCGTCGCGGCGCTCGCCGCGACAATGATCGGCTGCGGCGCGAGCGACGAGGAGAGCGGCGGCCGGGTGACCATCAGGTTGGGCTACTACGCGGAAGCGGGCGGCCCGGCCGACAAGACGATGCGCTCGCTCGCCGACGAGTTCATGAAGGCGAACTCCGGCGTCAAGCTGGAGCTGGAATCGGCGCCGTACACGGACTTCTTCAAGCGGCTGCGCACCCAACTCGCCGGCGGCAAGGGGCCTGACGTGTGGCTCTCCGACGGGGTGCTGGTGCAGGAGTACGCCGGCCGCAACAGCCTGCGTGACCTCAGCGACTTCGTGAAGACCGTCAACACCGACGACTACTACGGCGTGGACCTCAACCGCGACTCCGACGGCCACATCTACGGCTTCCCGCAGGGCGCGCAGACCCCGGTGCTCTTCTACAACAAGAAGATGTTCGCCGACGCGGGCGTCGCCGAGCCGACCGGAGACTGGACGTACGACGACCTCACCGCGGCCGCGAAGAAGCTGACCCGGGACACCAACGGTGACGGCAAGCCCGACGTGTGGGGGATGCGCGTCTACTCGCCCGGCTTCACCGAGAGTTGGTGGCCGATGGTCAAGGCGTTCGGTGGGGACGTCGTCGCCGACGGGGGGCGGAAGGTCGTCGTCGACAGCCCGCAGAGCCGCGCGGCGCTGGACTGGATGCTGAACGCGATGTACACCGAGAAGGCCGGCCCCGACGTGGTCACGACCAAGGCGCTGGGCAGCCCGCACACGATGTTCGCCAGCAACCGGGTGGCGATGCAGTTCGGCATCTACGCCCGCACCATCCCGGCGAACGCGGCGAAGATCGACCTGGGCGTGGCACCGATGCCGAAGGGTCCGGCGGGCCGCGGCCACGTGGCGATCGCGAACTCCTGGGTGATCAACAAGGCCGCGAACCAGCGGAAGGCCGAGGCCGCCTGGAAGTGGATCACGTACTTTGCCTCCGAGAAACCACAGACCACCTGGGCCGGGATCGGCGAGGCGATCCCGATCAACAAGAAGGTGGCCGCGTCCGACGTGTTCCTGAAGCCGGGTACCCCGCCGGCCGACCGGCAGGCGTTCCTCGACGCCCTCGCCGACGCCGACGACCTCGGCCTCAACCCGGTGTGGACCGAGTACACCACGGCCGTGGCGAACCAGGTCGACCGGGCGCTCGCCAAGGAGAGGCCCGTCGGTGACGCGCTGACCGAGGCGCAACGGGAGGCGCAACAGATCATCGACCGCTTCTACGCGAAGAAATGAGTCAGCCCCGCCAGACGGAGGGAGGAGGTGGCGCTGTGACGACCATCGAGGACCGGGTGGAACAGGGGCGTCGCCCCTCCCCCCGGGACGGAAGGAGAACCGGGGATGAACGGCCGGGCTTCGGTCAGCGGGCATGGGCGACCGTGTTCGCCTTCCCGTACCTGGCACACCTGGTGGTGCTGACCGCGTGGCCCGTACTCGCCCTGCTCTACTTCAGCCTCACCGACTACGACACGCTCTCCCCACCGAGGTGGGTCGGGCTGGACAACTTCCGCCGCCTGCTCGGTGACGAGGCGTTCTGGCGGAGCCTGCTCAACACCGCCTACTTCGCGGTGCTGTTCGTACCCACCCAGACGATCCTCGCGCTGCTGCTCGCGGTCGCGCTGAACCAACGCCTGCGATGGATCTCGCTACTGCGCAGTGCGTACTTCGTGCCGGTCATCTCGTCGTGGGTCGTCGTGGCGTACGTCGCCGACGCGGTCTTCAACCCGCAGTTCGGGATGGCCAACACCGTACTGGGGTGGCTCGGCCTGCCCCAGGCGACCTGGCTGCAGAGTCCGGTGCTCGTCATCCCGACGCTCGCCCTGGTCGCGGTCTGGAAGGGCGTCGGCTACATGATGGTGCTCTTCCTCGCCGGGCTGCAGAACATCCCGGAGGAGCTGTACGAGGCCGCCAAGATCGACGGCGCATCGGCCTGGCAACGGTTCCGCCGCGTCACCCTCCCCGGGATATCGGGGACGACGTTCCTCGTCCTGGTCCTCTCGACGATCACCACCCTGCAGGCCTTCGAGCAGGTCTACGTGATGACCGGACCGATGCGGGGCCAACCGGCCGGCCAGCCGAACGGGGCGAGCGAGATGACGGTGCTCTTCATGTACCAGCAGGGCTTCGAGTTCTTCAACATGGGCTACGCGTCGGCAGTCGCGTGGGTGCTGTTCGCGCTGATCTTCCTCCTGACGCTGGTCCAGCTCCGCCTGCAGAAGAAGTGGGTGCACTATGCCTGAGACCGGTCAGCGCGGCCGGGTCCGGCGCCGCCAAGACCGACGTGGACACCCGGCCGCGTACCTGTTCGTCGGCCTCGGTGCGGCGATCATGGTCGTTCCGTTCGTCGCCTCCGTGGCCAACTCGCTGAAGAGCTTCGCGCAGTACGTCGCGGTGCCGCCGATCTGGATCCCGGACCCGCCGGAGTGGTCCAACTACACGCAGGTGTGGGAACGCGCCCCCTTCGGCCTGTACGCCTGGAACAGCTTCCTCATCGCGAGCCTCTCCGTGGTCGGCAACGTGGTCACCAGCGCGATGGTGGGCCACGCGCTGGCCCGGATGAAACTGCCGGGCAAGGATGTGCTGCTCGCCGCGGCACTCGGCACCCTGATGCTGCCCACCGTCGTGACGATCATCCCCAACTTCATCCTGTACAAGCACCTCGGTTGGCTCGACACGATGCTGCCGCTGGTGGTGCCGTACTGGCTGGCGACGCCGTTCGGGATCTTCCTGATGCGCCAGACGTTCCTCGCGATCCCCCGCGACTTCGAGGAGGCGGCGGCGCTCGACGGAGCCAACCCGTGGCAGGTGTTCTGGCGGGTCCACATGCCGCTCGCCAAGCCGGCACTGGCGACACTCGGCGTCTTCACCTTCATGGCGTCCTGGGGCGCCGTGCTCGAGCCCACGATCTACCTCACCTCGCCGGAGAACTACACCCTGCCCATCGGGGTGATGAGCCTGCAGGGCCAGTTCATGGGCAACGACCAGCTCGTCACCGCCGCCGCGCTGATGTCGCTCCTGCCCATGCTGCTGTTGTTCCTGCTCGCCCAGCGCTACTTCGTTCGCGGCGCGATGGCCAGCGGTCTCAAGGGCTGATCAGCGCTCGCCTGCCGCCCCGCCGCCACGAGCGTGGGGAGGGGCCGCCCTCGAGCGCCCTGACCACCCTCGCCCTACCGACACACCTGTCCTGATCGAAAGGAACGTGCAGTGACCGAAACATGGGGGAATCGACCATTCCGCGTCGGCGTGATCGGGGCGGGCAGCGTCGCCGCCCTGCACCTCGACGCGGCCGCCGGCCTGCCCGAGGTCGAGGTCGCCGCGGTCTGCGACGTACGGCTGCCGGCCGCCGAACAGCTCGCCGCCCGGTTCGGCGCCCACGCGTATGCCGACCACGCCGTGATGTTCGCCGCCGGCGAGCTGGACGGAGTGCTGATCACCGCGCCGCACACGCTGCACGCGCCGATCACCGTGGACGCCGCCGCGGCCGGACTGCACGTCCTGGTGGAGAAGCCGATGGCCACCAGCGTCGAGGACACCCGGCGGATGATCGACGCCTGCGCGACCCGCGGGGTACGCCTTGCCGTGGGCCACGTGCTGCACTTCCTGCCGACGGTCCGCGAGGCGTGGCGGACCCTGCGGTCGGGAAGCCTCGGCCGGCCCGTGGTGATCACCGAACGGCGTACCGCGCGGTACGAGCGGGGTTCCCGGCCGGACTGGTTCTTCGACCCGACGCTCGCCGGCGGCGGCATCGTGATGAACGTCGGCACACACAGTATCGACAAGGCTCACTGGCTCGGCGACGCGCCCGCCGTCAGCGTGCACGGGTACGTCTGGCACCAGCCAGGCGTCGAGGTCGAAACCGAGTCGGTCGGCCTGCTGGAACTGGCGAACGGGGTACGGGTCATGCTCTCGGTCACCGGGACCGGCCTGCCGTTCCACGACGAGACCGAGGTGGTGTGCGAGCACGGCGCGCTGCGGTTGTCCCGGCGCGACGGGCTGTGGACGTACCAGGGGGACGACGCGGTGCAGGTGGTCACGCCCGAGCAGGACGACATCGTGGCGGCGTTCCGGGAGCAGTTGGCGGACTTCGTCGCGAGCTGCCGCGACGGGCGGGTGCCGGCGGTCGACGCGGCGTACGGGCAGTCGGTCGTGGCCACCGCGCTCGCGCTGTACGAGTCGGCCGAGCGTGCCGACACCGTGCGGATCCCCGGTCTGACCGTGGAGGTGGCGGCGTGAGCGAGCGGAGCGAGCGAACCATTCGGCTCAGCAGCGTGGCGCCTCGCGCCGCCGCGGAGCGGAGCGAGGTGGCGGCGTGAGCGGCGTCGACACGGTACCGGCGTGGGCAGCGGGCCGACTCGCGTTCAGCACCCTCGGCTGCTCGACCGAGCCGGTCGAATCGGTGCTGGAGCTGGCCCGGCGTACCGGCTGCCACGGCGTGGAGCTTCGCTGCGCCGAGGGTGAGCCGGTCGCGCCCGACACCCCGGCCGGCACGCTGCGAGAGACCGGGAAGCGGTTCGCGGACGCGGGTGTCGAGCCGATCTGCGTCGCCTCGTACGTGCGTATCGCAGCACCGGACGGTGACCCGGTCACCGACCTGCTGCACCACGTCGAGATCGCCGAGCACCTGGGCGCCCGCTACGTGCGGGTCTTCGGCGGCCGGGACGGCCAGGCCGACCCGCATCCGGTGGCGGTGCAGCGGCTCGGCGAGGTGGCCCGGAGGATCGAGGGCGGGCCGGTGACGATCCTGCTGGAGACCCACGACGTGTTCTGCTCGGCACGCGCCGTCGCGGCGGTGCTCGCCGAGGTCGACTCGCCCGTGGTGGCCGCCCTGTGGGACGCGGTGAACCCGTGGCGGGTGGGGGAGAGCGCCCGCGAGGCGGCCGACGCGCTGGCGCCGTGGCTGCGACACGTACAGCTCAAGGACGTCCGGGCGACCGACGACCTGGCTCCGGTGCTGCCGGGGCACGGCGCGGTCCCGCTGGGCCAGATCCTCAGCGAGCTGGACCGCCTCGACTACCGGGCCTGGCTGTCCCTGGAGTGGGAACGGGCCTGGTTCCCCGAGGCGCCGCCGCTGGCCGACGCGCTCGACGCGTTCCGGGCGGTAATCGCTGCGCACCGGGCGACGTGATGACCTCGTTGATCCCGTATCCCGCGGCGATTCGCCGGCACTCCGGTGCGCTGCATGTCGCCGGGCCGGTGCCGGTCGTGGCCGTGCCCGAGGCCGAGGGGGTCGCCGACTGGCTCGCGGAGGTGCCCGGGTTCACCCGCGCCGTGCTGTCCGACGCCCCGGTGCGCCTGGCCCTCGACGATCGCCTGGCACCGGAGGGCTACCGGCTCACCGTCGACGTGCGCGGTGTGGAGATCACCGGAGGCGCGCCTGCCGGGGTGTTCTACGGCGCCCAGACGCTGCGCCAGCTGCTGCCGGACGGCGCGTCCGGCCGGACCGTCAGCCTTCCGTACCTCGAGGTGGCCGACGCCCCCCGGTTCGGCTGGCGCGGCGTGATGCTCGACGTGGCGCGGCACTTCATGCCCAAGGAGTTCGTGCTGCGCTTCATCGACCTGCTCGCGTTGCACAAGCTCAACGTGCTGCACCTGCACCTCACCGACGACCAGGGCTGGCGGCTGGAGATCCCGCGCTACCCGCGGTTGACCGAGATCGGGGCGTGGCGCGCCGAGACCCTGGTCGGACACGCCCGCCAGACCCCCCGCCGGTACGACGGGGTGCGGCACGGCGGCTACTACACGCGGCAGGACATCCGGGAGATCGTGACGTACGCCGCGACACGGTTCGTCACCGTCGTGCCCGAGATCGACAGCCCTGGCCACTCACAGGCGGCGATAGCGGCGTACCCGCAGCTCGGCAACACCGGCCGGCAGCTCGACGTCTGGACCGACTGGGGGATCAGCGAGCACGTGCTCGACGTCTCCGAGACGACGCTCGGGTTCTACCGCGACGTGCTCGATGAGGTGATGGCGCTCTTCCCCGGGAAGTACCTGCACCTCGGCGGCGACGAGTGCCCCACCGGGCAGTGGCGGGCCAACCCGGCCGTCCCGGCACGCCTGGCCGAGCTGGGACTGCCCGACGAGCGAGCCCTGCTCGGCTGGTACGTGGGAGAGCTCGCCAGCTTCGTCACGGACCGCGGCCGCCGCCCCGTCTTCTGGTACGACACCGAAACCGCGCTGCGGGTGCCGAACGCGATCGCGATGCCGTGGCGGGGCGACGGCGCGGCCATGGCGGCCCACCAGGACGGCCACGACGTGGTGCTCGCCTCACACGAGCACCTCTACCTCGACTACTACCAGAGCCAGGACCGGGACATCGAACCCCTCGCGATCGGCGGACACACGCCGCTGGAGCGGGTGTACGAGTTCGACGCCGACCAGCCCGTCGGGGCGCTTGGCGCCCAGTGCCAACTGTGGACCGAGTACATGCCGCGGCCGGAGGACGTGGAGCGCATGGCGTTTCCCCGCCTCTGCGCGTTCAGCGAAACCGTCTGGTCCACCGCGCCCCGGCACTCCTTCGCCAGCTTCCGCGACCGGGTCACGGCGCACCTGCCCCGCCTCGCCGCGGCGGGCGCGACGTACCGGCCGCTCGACGCCGTCCCGTCGCCCCGCACCGAGCCACAGCCGTCCCTCAAGGAGGCACCGACCGATGCCCACTCACGTGGCTGACGCCCCGCCGCGCAGCCTGACCGCCCTCCAGGAGGCCCTTTCGACGCCCAGCCAGGAGGTGGTGCAGAGCCTGGCACGGGTGGACGGCGACCTGATGCTCCTCGGCGTCGCCGGAAAGCTGGGACCAGAGCTGGCCCTGATGGCGCGACGCGCCCTGGACCGGGCCGGCCGGCAGGCCCGGATCATCGGGGTGGCCCGCAATCCCGGGCCCGAGCTGGTAGAGCGGTTGCGCGGCGCGGGGGTGGAGCTGCTCCGCGCCGACCTGCTCGACGACGCGGCGCTCGCCGGCCTGCCCGACGTGGCGAACATCGTGTACCTGGCCGGCCGGAAGTTCGGCACCGACGGCGCCGAGCACCAGACCTGGGCCCTCAACACCTACCTTCCCGGGCGGGTCGCCGAACGGTTCCGCGACTCGCGGATCGTCGCCTTCTCCACCGGCAACGTCTATCCCCTGGTGCCGGTGGTGAGCGGCGGCGCCGACGAGGCGACGCCACCGGGTCCGGTCGGCGAGTACGCACAGTCGTGCCTGGGCCGGGAGCGGGTGTTCGAGCACTTCTCACACCGGTACGGCACCCGGATGGCGATCGTACGGCTGAACTACGCGGTGGAACTCCGGTACGGGGTGCTGCTGGAGATCGCGCGTGCCGTGCACCGGGGCGAGCCCGTCGACCTGCGGATGGGCAACGTCAACGTGATCTGGCAGGGAGACGTCAACGCCGCCACACTCCGGCTCTTCGAGCACTGCGCGGCACCGCCGCTGGTGCTCAACCTGGCCGGCCCCGAGACCGCCTCCGTGCGCTGGATCGCGCAGCGGTTCGGCGAGCTGTTCGGGGTGCCCGCGACATTCACCGGGGCAGCGGAGCCCACCGCGCTGCTCTCCAACGCCGCGCGGGCGAACGAGCTGTTTGGCTACCCCGCCGTGCCGCTGCGCACGCTGATCGAGTGGACCGCCGAATGGGTGCTCGGCGGCGGCGAAACCCACGGCAAGGACACCCACTTTCAGGAGCGAGAGGGGCGTTTCTGATGTCGGCAGCACTACCGTTGGATGTCGGCGCCGCGCTGCGCGAGGGCGTCGTGATCCCGGCTCACCCGCTCGCGCTCGACGCCACCGGGCGGCTCGACGAGCGCCGACAGCGTGCACTGAGCCGGTACTACCTGGACGCCGGGGCGGGCGGCCTGGCGGTCGGGGTGCACACCACCCAGTTCGCGATCCGGGAGGCCGGGCTGCTCGAACCGGTGCTACGGATCGCCGTCGACACGGTGCGGGAGGCGCCGCGCGACCGGCCGGTGGTGCTGGTCGCCGGAGTCTCCGGCACCACCGACCAGGCGGTCGTCGAGGCCAAGCTCGCCGCCGACCTCGGATACCACCTCGCCATGGTGATCCTGCGCGGGTTGGCGGAGCTGACGGACGACGAGCTCATCGCGCACATCGCGGCGGTCGGCGAGGTGCTCCCGGTGTTCGGCTTCTACCTCCAGCCCGCAGTCGGCGGTCGGACGCTCGGGTTCGACTTCTGGGCCCGGCTCGCCGAGCTGCCCTGCCTGGCGGCGATCAAGATCGCGCCGTTCGACCGGTACCGCACCCTCGATGTCGTCCGGGCGGTCTGCGAGTCCTCACGGGCGGCGGAGATCGCGCTCTACACCGGCAACGACGACAACATCATCGTCGACCTGCTCACCACGTACCGCTTCCCGGTGAACGGCGGCCAGGTCAGCAAGCAGATCGTGGGTGGGCTGCTCGGCCAGTACGCCGTGTGGACCCGCCGCGCCGTGGAACTGTTCGAGCGGGCCCGTGAGGCGGCACGGACCGGACAGCTCGACGAGGAGCTGCTCACGACGGCCGCGAGCTTGACCGACGCCAACGCGGCCGTCTTCGACGTCGCCAACGGCTTCGCCGGCTGCGTCGCCGGAATCCACGAGGTGCTGCGGCGCCAGGGCCTGCTGGACAACGTACGGCTGCTCGACGAGCAGGAGCGGCTGTCGCCCGGGCAGGCGGCGGAACTCGACCGAGTGATCCGGGCGTACCCCGACCTGCAGGACGACGCGTTCGTCGCCGCGCACCTGGACCGCTGGCTCGACACATAGCAGGAGGAGCCATGAACGTCCCCCACGCCGTCCTGGCCGCCGCGCTGGCGGTGGCGTCGGTCCCGCTGGCGGTGACACCGTCCAGGGTGCACGCGCCGGCGCGCACCGCCGCGGCGCCCCAGGAGTTCTTCGACGATTTCAGCTACGCCGGTCCCGCGGATCCGGCGTTCGCCGCGTTCGGTTGGACGGTGCGCACCGGCGGTGGCGGGCCCGGCGTGTCGGGTGCCACCTGGAGCGCCGACAACGTCTCCATGGCGGGCTCCGGCGCCGACCGGGCGATGCGGCTCGCCGCCACCAGCCAGGGCACCGGCCAGACGACCACTCAGGCATCGGTCTCCCAGGGGCAACGGTTCTTCGAGGGCACCTACGCGACCCGGATCCGGTTCACCGACGCACCGGAGAGCGGGCCGGACGGCGATCAGGTGGTCCAGACCTTCTACACCATCTCGCAGCTCAACCACCCCCTCGACCCGAACTACAGCGAACTGGACTACGAATACGTCCCCAACGGGGGCCTCGGGTCGGCCGGCACCGCGTTGCAGATGGTGACCTGGGAGACGTATCAGGACAGCCCCTGGGATCCCCGCGCGCTGGAAACCGTCCTGTCCCGCAGCCACGACGGATGGCACCTGCTCACACTCGACGTGACCGGCGGCGAGGTGCGGTACTACGTCGACGGCGTGCTCGTCGCCAGTCACGGCGGTGACTACGCCCCCGAGGCGTTCATGTTCCTGAAGTACGCCGTGTGGTTCGCCAACGGCGGCCTGGTCTCCTCGCCGACGTCCCGCAGGTACGTCCTCGACGTCGACTGGGTCTACCACGTCCGGGACGCCTCCCTCACCACCACCGAGGTGGAGTCCGCCATCGCCGGGTTCCGCGCGGGCGGCATCCCGCGCCGGGACACCCTGGTGCCGCGGACCGTGGCCGCCACCGACGCACACGTACGCAGCGGCACGTACAGCGACACGAATTTCGGGTCGACGACCCGGCTGGAGGTCAAGGACGCCCCCAACGCCGCAGACCCGAACGTGGATCGGCTGACCTACCTGAAGGCCAACCTTCCCGACACGCAGGCCAGTTCCGCCCGGCTCTGGCTGCACGTCAGTTCGGTCGCCCCGGGGACCGGTCCGGTCCCGATCGCCGTCCGCGTGCTCACCGCCGACAGCTGGTCGGAGTCGACGATCACGTGGAACAACCGGCCCACCGCGGGAGCGACCCTGCTGGGCACCCTGCAGGTGACGACACCCGGGTGGTACGCGATCGACGTCACCAGCGCCGTGAACAGCAATCTCAACGACGGCCAGATCACCTTCCGACTCGCCGACGACTCGGCCGCCGACCGGCTGGTGGTCATCGATTCCCGCGAGTACGGCGCGGGCACCGAGCCGTACCTCCTCATCTCCTGACCCCCGAGAGGAGCACCCCCGTGTCCCTGATCCGAAGCACGTCCTGGCGCTCGCGGCTGACGCTGTCTGCCGCCGTGCTGACCGCTCTGCTGCTGCCGCCCGGGCAACCCGCCTCCGCCGCCGCGCCCTCGGTCACCATCGACTCGCACACCAGCGGTGACGCGGTGCCGGCCGGGACCGTCCGCCTGTCGGGCAGCTACACCGACGTGTACGAACTGACCGTCGTGCTCGACGGCCGCAGCACTCCCCGCGTACACACCGTGGACCCGGGCGGCGACGACACCGGCACCTGGTACTACGACCTGGACACGACCGGCGTGGACGGTGAGATCGAGGTCGCGGTGCGCGCCAAGCGAACCGACAACCGTTACGGTGTCTGGTCCCCGTTCGTCACCCTGCGGGTGGACAACCCGGCCGCCAACGTCCCGGTCGTGACGGTGACCAGTCCCGATGACGGCGGTACGGTGCGGCAGCCCACACCGGTCCGCGTCTCGGTCGCCGCGCACAACACCGTGCGTGAGGTGTCGGTACGCGTCAACGGCGGAGCCTGGCTGCGGGCGCTCGGGGAGAAGGGCACCTACACCCATCTGTGGGATCCCCGCGAACTCGGTGACGCCATCGTGAGCATCGAGGCCAGAGCGGTCGACGCGTACGGCAACACCGGGTACAGCCCGACCGTCTACGTCGCGGTCGGCGCGGGCGCTGCCGAGCCGGTACGGGTCGGCCCGCAGGACCGGGCGATGTGGATCTGGGAGCGGGCGTCGTACGGCCTGATCCTGAACCCCGGATCCCGTCGACTGCTGGCGACGACGGCGCGCGACGCCGACACCTTCGGCTCGCGGCCGATCACCACGCTCTATGTCGGCGTGGACCGGTACGGCGACCTGGACATGCTCTACGACAAGCGCGCCGAGGTGCGGGACTTCGTGAGCTGGGCCCACGCGCAGGGCTTCACGGTGTACGCCACGATCGCCGGCGGGACCCAACCGCCGTTCCTCGGCGGGCTGGAGCGCTACCACCCCCGCGCGGTCCGGGAGATGGAGAAGATCCTCAACTACAACCTCGCCTCACGGCCGGCGGAGCGGTTCGACGGGGTCAACGTGGACATCGAGCCCTACATCTATCCCGGGTTCGCGGCCGAGAAGCCGGCGCTGCAACTGCGGTGGCTCGAGATTCTGGAGAAGCTGATCCAGCGCAGGAACGCGGCGGGTTCGCCACTGGCGTTCGGTCCGGCGATCCCGCGCTGGCTGGACGTCAACCCGTGCTGCACCGGCATCACCTGGAAGGGCGCCACCAAACCGCTCAGCGAACACATCCAGGACATGAGCGACTACATCTCGATCATGGACTACCGGGACACCGCGGAGGGGTCGGTCGGCATCATCGCCCAGGCCCAGTCCGAGATCGCGTACGCCGAGGCGATCGGCAAGCCGAACTCGGTGGTGATCGGGGTGGAAACGCTGGACATCGCCTGGAGCGGCGACCCGGAGACCATCACCTTCCGCGAGGAGGGGCGCGCCGTCGCCGAGCGCGAACTGCGGAAGGTGTACGACGCTTTCGCCGGCAGTCCGGCATTCGGCGGCATCGCGATGCACCACTACGACTCCATCCGCTGGCTCCCGTCGGTGTGGGGACCCAACGCCGTGTACGCGCCGCTGCCGGCCGACACCGGCCCGCCCGGCGTGGTGAGCTCGCCGCCGACGGCGAACGCCTTCGACCACCAGAGCATCGATCTCGTCTACGGCCGGGCCTTCGACGACACCGAGGTGGAGCACTACAACATCTACCGGTCCACCGATCCGGGCTTCACGCCCGACCCGAAGAACCTCGCCGGGCAGTCGCGCGGCCTGACCTTCACCGACTCCGGCCTGCTGCCGGACACCACCCACCACTACCGGGTCGCCGCCGTGGACGTACACGGCAACGTCGGGCCGGCCTCGCCGGCTGTCTCCGCCACCACCGCCGGCACCCACCTGCGGCCACTGATCGTCTCCGAGTTGACGGTGACCGCCGCGGGCGGTCCGGCGACCGTGCGGCTCCGGGTGACCGATCTGGTCACCGGGGAGCCGGTGGCGGCGGCCGTACACGGCCGGTTCACCAAGATGGCGGGCCGGTACCTGACGATGAACGCGAACTCGGACGGCCAGGCGTCGGGCGTCTCGGAGACGATCGGCTTCCGGGCCGGTGAGGTGGGCTTCCAACCACTACGGATCACCGCACCCGGCTTCTACTGGGCATCCGCTCACGACCGGGCCCGGAACGTGGAGACCAGGTGGCAGACCACGACGCCGGTGGTCGCCGACACCTTCGTACGCGCCGGTGCGTACGCGGACACCGCCTACGGCTCAGCGAGCGAGTTGGAGATCGCCGACCTCCCCGACACGCAGAGTCCGGACGGCGACCGGATGGCCTACCTGAAGGCCGGACTCGGCGGCTATCCGGGCACCGCGACTGTCTCCGCCCGGCTGTACTTCCATGTCAGTTCGGTGTCGCCGGGCGCCGGCGCCGCACCGGTGACGGTGCGGGCGCTGGCCGACGACGCATGGTCGGAGAGCGGCGTGAGCTGGAACAGCCGCCCGTCCAGCGCGGGCGGAAGCGTGCTCGGGACCGTCCGGGTGGATCGCCCCGGCTGGTACTCGGTTGACGTCACCGGCGCGGTAAACACCAACCTGGCCGACGGAGCCCTGACGCTTCGACTCTCCGACGACACGACCGCTGGGCGACTGGTCGCCATCGACAGTCGGGAGAGCGACCGGCAGCCGTACCTGATCATCTACTGACACCGGTGGCTCTGGCGCCCATCCTTCCAAGATGTCGATGGGCGTCAGAGCCCGGCCAACGCCGTCCTGCTGGCGAGAAAGCAGGACCGCCATCGCTGATGCCGGGCACGATGGTTACCACTCGCAGAATACGTGAATCAGATTTGGGCCGTGACGAGCGCCAGCGTGGCCGGCCGTCGTCGATGTCAGGGCGCTCGGCTGCCGCGCCGCTCCGCGGCTTGCCACCGGGTATACAAACGTCCAGGCGCGCGGAGAGCCAGCGGTACGGCTTACCGCCCCCGACCGAAGGCCGGGGACGGTAGCCGGACGCCGCCGGACAGCCGCGCGCCCACCACGCCGCCGTGCCAGCCACGTGCCAGTAGCCGGTGTCCCGGAGGGTCACCAGCGGTCGTGATCGGGCAGCGCGGCACCGCCGCGGACCAGGCGTACCGGACAGATCACGACAGCCGAGAACGCCGGGGCGGACGGGGTGGCAGCAGCGGTGCGATCTCGGCCCAGAGTTCGTCCGAGACGATCCACGGTGGCTGCTTACCCCTCCTCACGTTCAGCTCCTCGGGCAGGTCGAACGCCGCCCCGGACCATCGCTTGCCCTCGGCCCGTGGATCGCCCTGCGTAGCGCGGCTACGTCGAGTCAGGTTCAGGCGCGTCGACGCGCAGGGTCGCCTCGCCGTCGATCGGCACCAGTGTTTCGGTGAACGTGCCCTCGCCCTGCACCGGCACGAAACCACCGAGGCAGTAGCTGCGGCTGACCAGCCCGGTTTCCGCCATGAGGCCCGACCACCCGCCGCCTACGGGATCCGCCACCGACGGCACCCGTGTCCCGCCCCGGTGTCAGTCCAGCCAGTACCAGCCGTCGCCAAGCGACCAGCGCATCCGGCAGGGGTCCGCGAAGCAGTCGAGGCTCGTGTCACCCGGCGTTCCGGTGAGGTACGCGTAGCCGGCCGCGCCGTCTGGCGTGCCGACCCAGACCGGCAGGAGGATGCCCGTCGGCCCGCTGCCCTCGGTGCCGATCCGCACCGCCCGCCCCATGGACGACAGGTGCCGCAGATCCTTCGGCAGAACCAGGCCGTACCGGTCGCCGTACTCGGCCGTGACCTTGTCGGCGAGCCCGGCCGCAGTGCGGAAGTCGTCCCGGTGGAGGCGGTAGAAGTTGTGGACGAAGACGGCCGTCCAGTCGACGGCCACGATCGCCACCGGGGCCAGCAACCCAGGAACCAGCACCAGCGTCAGCGCCTTGACCGGCCCGACCCTGCGCCACAGGGCCACCAGGGCGATCCCGGTGACAGCCATCGCCAGCAGCCAGCCCAGCCCGGTGATGATCAGGCCGAGCAACCACAGGTTGGCCAGCCGAAGGCCGAAGAGATGCAGCCCGGCGACGACTCCCCATGCCGCCACGACCCCGACCATCCAACCGGCGACGACACGGCCACGCGGGCGTACAGCTGTCGTGGTACCACCTGCGACGACGGGCATCCGCTCATTATGAAGGCGGGCCGCAACACGGCTCCGGTCTCCAGCCGACGGTGGACCGCAGGCTGCCCCGGTGGATCTGAACGAATTCACCAACGAGGTCGAGGCGGTGTGCCGCAACTTAAGGCCAAGGCGCGGGACGAGCGGCTCCCCGAGCAGACGTGGCCGTGACCGACCTCGTCGAGCGAATGGCCGCGGTGAAGGCGGCCGACCCGGTGTACGTGTAGACCTCCGGTGACCGACTGGGGCCGCGACGGCGACCTCTGGCCGGTCCTGCTGGACACCCTCCGGCGCCGCTCCCTCCGCGCCCCGGCCACGGTGTGGTCGGCAGGCTGCGCCACCGGGGAAGAGCCGTACACCCTTGCCATGCGCACCGCCTGCTGGCCGCACCCGCGCCGGATCGTCGCCACCGACGTACACCGCGAGGCCCTGGCCGTCGCCCGCGGTGGCCGGTACCCGGCGGCCACCTGCTGCCCGCCGAACCTGTCCGACTTGACGCAACCCGAGTTCGTGATGGGCGACCTCATCCGGCCGAATCAGTCGTCAGCGCTCCGCCTGTCATGCAAGCGCCGCCGGCGATCGGACAGGGCTGTCGTTCACTGCCCGAGAGGGCGGTAGCGGAGGTGTACGACGCCGTTTCGGAATCGGCGCTCATCGAGGAGCTCAAGGTCGGCGCGCATGCTGGTCGGCAGCCCTGGCTTGCCCCCGCCGACGACAATGGGCAGGACGAACAGCTGGCACTCGTCGACCAGCCCGGCCTTGAAAGCCTGCGTCGCGAGGTTGGCACCTCCTACGGTGAGATCGCTGCTGGCCGTGGCCTTCAGTTCGTGTACTGCGGCGGGGTCGAAACGGCGTTCGAGTCGGGTGTCGGCAGTTGACACCGCGGCGAGGGTCGTGGAGTACACGACTTTGCTCGCCGCCTGCCAGGCGCTCGCGAACTCGGCCGTGAGCTCGGACTGCGCGGCCAGAGCGGCGTCGGTCTCCCAGACGGCCATCGCCTCGTACAGGCGCCGCCCGTAGAGAAACGTGCCCACAGACCGCAGGAGGTCGGTGTGGAACGCGAATACCTCGTCGTCGGGTGGGAACCAGTCGAAGGCGCCGCGTTCGTCCTCGATGTAGCCGTCAAGCGACACGTTCGTCACGTAGATCAGCTTGGCCATGCCTCTGCCTCTCGATGATTAGCTGCAACAGCCTGGACATTCATCAGCGTGGCGTCCAGCTTGGTGAACGCTTGGCGCCAACCCTCCTCGCTGGGGTGCGCCAGATGATCGGGGAGCCACTGGCGGATCTCCAGTCGCGTCCGTCCGTCGGCCTCGTCGTAGAACTCGACCCGCAGTCTCGTCTCGAACGGCTCGATGTCCTCCTGCAGCCGGCCACTGACGTGCATGACGCCTTCGAGTAGTTCGCCGTCGGCGACGTCGGTGAGGTCGACGTGGATGTGCACGCGAAGCTCGGGGTCGGCTGCATTGACCTCCGTCCACCGTTGAAAGCCGCCGGGGCGCACGTCGAACTCAATCTCGTCGCGCGGCAGTGAGTTGCCGATCGGGCCCCACCACGCCGCCAAGTGGTCGGGATCGGTGAAGGCTCGGTAGACGAGCTCCCGCGGCGCGTCGAACACACGCGAGATGACGAGCTGCGGAGTTTCCGTTTTCATTCGAGCTCCCTGGGGTCGTCGACCATCCGGTCCGTTGCCGGTCCGGCGGCCTGCACCGCGGCGAGGTGGGCATCGAGGCGGGTGAGGGACGAGTCCCAGAACCGCCGGTAGCGCTCGATCCAGTCGGCCGCCTCGCGCAGTGGGGCAGCTTCGAGGTGGCTCGCGCGCCACTTGCCCGACCGTGACCGCGAGATGAGCGCGGCGCGCTCGAGCACTTTCAGGTGCCGTGACACCGCCGGCATCGAGATGGACAGAGGAGCGGTGAGCTCTGTGACCGTGGCGTCGCGTTCGGCCAGTTCGGCGATGATCGCCCGTCGAGTCGGGTCGGCGAGCGCCGAGAACACCGCGCTGAGCTGATCGGTGCCAGCCATCGGAGGCTCCCTTCACTTAACCACCATGTTAAGCGTATTGAGACACGAGCGATGTTGTCAACGGATGAGTCGCCGGGCCGGCTCGGTCCCGCCGCTGACGTGCTGCCGAACGACCTGCGGCAAGACGGTGTCCGCTTCTGGCACCCGTCTGTGTCAAGTGGTCGCGGCGAGGGTTGTTCTAGGCTGGGGTGTGGCGGGTCCGGGAAGTGACTTTTCCGAAGTGTCGATCTCGGGGTTCAGATCGGCCGCGCTGGATTGCAGAGTCGCCCCCGCGTGTCCTCCCGGACCCGTCTTGAGCAGCTTCGCGTCGGCCATCATCTGCCGGTAGACGATGTCGGACAGCCGCCGTTTCAGTGCTCGTAGGGCCTCCATCGGGGTCTTGCCCGCGGCCAGTCTGCGCCGGTAGTAGCGGCGTCCTTCGGTGTCCCGGCGCAGCTGGACGAGGCCATGATGTGCAGGGCCCGGTTGATGCGCCGGTTTCCGGCTCTGGAGAGCCGGTGCCGGTTCTGGTCGCCGGACGAGGCGTCGATCGGTGCGGTGCCGTTCCACGAGGCGAAGTGGGCGCGGCTGGTGAACCGGGCGATGTCAGCGATGTCGCCGAGCAGGCGGGCGGCGCCGGACGGTCCGACGCCGGCCAAGTTCATCAGTCGGCTTCCGGTGCTGTTGACCAGGTCGGTGAGTTCCTGTTTCGCGGTTTTGATCTTCTTGTCGATGACGACGAGTTCGCCGATCAGCTCGGAGGCCAGCCGGCGGCGGATCTTGCCGACCACGTCGCGCGGGCGCACGGTGCCCAGCAGGGCGACGTCGCCTGATCAGCGACCGGATCTCCTTCCGTAGGACCGCGAGCTGATCACCGGGCACGCCCCGCACCGCTGCGTATCCGTGGGCGCGGACTGCTTCGAACACGAGCTGCGCGACGATCGGCACCCGCGGGTCGATCGCGGGCGCGGGGAACAGGCGATCCATCAGCGTCAGGCAGCGTCGACACGTCGGCGCGAACGCCGGCTCACGGTATCTGCTGAGCGTTCCACCGTCACCACCGACCATCCCTGCCCAGACCCGACCGCACATGGTCGTGTTGACCCCGCCGGGCCGCGCACTGCGATGATGATCTTCATCCTCGTTGTGGAGCGTTCGGCGTGGCAGTCGGCCAAGGGCTGTCAGCCAAGTGGGACGGGTAGGCCGGTGCGGAACAGGCCCTGTTCGAGCCAGACGGCGGCGCGTACGCCGTCGGCGGTGGCCTGGCTGACGAGGGTGAGCCCGTCGGGTAGGGCGGGCAGGCGGGCGAGGTCGCCGGCGGCGGACACGCCGGGCACGCTGGTCTGGGCGAACTCGTCGACGCGCACGTAGCCGTCGGGCAGCAGGTCGGCGCCGAGCTGGGCGGCCAGGGGTGCGTGCTGGCGGGTGGGCGCCCGGTGGAAGACGACCTGCCGGTCCAGGGTGGTGCCGTCGGCGAGGTGCAGCTGTAGGGCGTCGAGGTCGCCGGTGAGCGCGGTGACCGGCTGCTCGATGAGGGGAATGTTCAGCGCCTTGAGGTTGTCCAGGATCGGCTCGGGTAGCTGGTGCGGGCCGTGGGTGGCGACGACGACGTCGTCGGTGTACCGGTCGGCGAGGTATGCGGCGAGCATGACCTGGGCGGGTTCACGGCCGAGCACGCCGATGCTCTTGCCGCGGGCTTCCCAGCCGTGGCAGAAGGGGCAGTGGAAGACGCTGCGGCCGAAGCGTTCGGCGACGCCGTCGATGGGCCAGGGTTCGTCGACTTGGCCGGTGGCCAGTAGCAGGCGGCGGGCGTGGTGGGCAGTGCCGTCGGTGAGGGTGACGGTGAAGTCGTCGATGCTGCCGTGGGCGGCCTCGACGCGGGTCTGACGGATCTCGACGCTGGGGTAGGCGGCCAGTTCGCGGTGGCCGGTGCCGAGGAGGTGCAGGGGTGGGAAGCCGTCGCGGCTGAGGTACATGTGGATGCCGTCGGCGGGGTGGTTGCGCGGCGGTCCGCCGTCGATGAGCAGGGTGCGGCGTTGCTGGCGGCCGAGGACCTGGGCGGCGCTGAGCCCGGCGGCGCCAGCGCCGATGATGATGACGTCGTACACCTCGTTGGTGCTCCCTCTACTGGGTCGGGGTGGGGCGAGCGGCGGCGGCGAGGCCGGCAACGGTGGGCGTGGCGAGGAAGTCCCGCACGGTGACGCCCGGGAGGCCGTCGCGGGCGAGCCGTGCGAGTGCGCGCACGGCGAGCAGGGAGTCACCGCCGAGGGCGAAGAAGCTGGTGGTGCGGTCGGTGACCGCGACGCCGAGCAGGTCGGCGAAGAGGGCGGCGATCTGTTCCTCGACGCGATCGCGGGGCGGGCCGGGCTCGTCGTCGCTGGCCTGCGGTGCCTCGTCGAGCAGCCCGAGGCGTAGGCCACCGGGGAGGGGGTCGGGGCCCGGTGCCGCAGGCAGCGGCACCACCTCATGCCAGGCGTCGGGCTCGGCGAGGGCGGCAGCCTGGTCGACGAACTCGGCGAACGCCCGGTCGACGTGCCCGCCGGACAGGATCTCGGCGACGGTGCTGAACACCAGTACGAGTTCGTCGTCTAGTTCGAACAGGCGCGCCTCGAGGGCCACCTGCGGAGTACGCAGCTGGTGGTGGTGGTCGGCGGCGTTCACGTCGCCGAGCGGGCCCGCGTGTTGGGGCGCCCGTTCGCCCATCGCCGCGTCCATGCCGATGGTGCTGAGGAACACCACCGGGGCGACCGGTCGGTGGGTGCCCCGCAGGCGGGCGAGGTCGCGGGCGATCTCGACACCCGAGACGAGGTTGTGGGCCATGTGCTCGGCGAACCGGCGCTGGGTCTGCCCGGCCAGTTCGGCGAAGCTGGCACCGGGTGGCAGGTCGACCGGCAGCAGCATGGTCGAGGCGAACGCGCCGACGAGGCGGTGCACGTCGGGGTGCAGCGGAAGCCGGTTGAGCTGCAACGTGTTGAGCAGCAGCCGGTGGTGCCCGGCCCAGCGGGCCAGGACCGCCGCGTAGACGGTGAGCAGGGCGACGGACGGTGTGACGCCCTGCTCGGCGCACCGCTGCCGCAGCGCCGTCCAGACGGCTGCCGGCAGCCGGGCCTCCCGGTTCTCCATCACCTGAGGCGTCGCCTCGGCGGGGTCGCGGGTCAGCGGCAGCGCCGGCGCTCCGGGCCAGCTCGGCAGTTGCGCCCGCCACCAATCTCGGTCGGCGCGCCATCCGGTGGTGGCGGGAAGTTGCTCGAGGGCGTTGACGTAGTCGCCGAAGTCGACGTCGAGGGTGGGCAGGGTGGCGTTGACGTCGGCGGCGAGGGTGAGCAGCTCGCGGGTGAGCACGTTGGACGACCAGCCGTCGACCAGCAGCAAACTCAGCGACAGGTGCAGCCGACCCCGGCCGGCGGGCAGCAGGCTCAGCCGCACGTCCACGCCGGGCCCGCGGGTGGGATCGGGGCCGCGGGTGCTCATCTCACGGCGCAGCGCCCCCAGACGAGCGTCGGGGTCCGGATCATCGCGCAGGTCGAGCACGTGCAGCGGCGGAACCGCGCCGGGATGCTCGAGCGGCAGCACGTGCTGGTGGCCTTCCAGCGTGACCCGGGCCCGCAGGGTGGGCTGGTGGGCGGCCAGGCGCTGCAGCGCGTCGCGCAGCGCCTCGGGCGCCTCGTCCGGGTCGACGTCGGTCAGGGCGAGGTCCAGGTAGTAGTGCGCGGAGTCGTAGGACAGCTCCCAGCCGTCCTGCTGGCCGACGAAGTAGCCCTGCTGTAGCGGCAGCAGCGGGAACGGCGCTGCCGGGTCGGCGCGGCGGCGCAGGTCTACGGGCAGGAGCCGGTCGCCGGTCAAGGTGCCGGCGGCGCGGCTGGCGACGAGGGTGGCCAGTTCGGTGAGCGTGGTGTCGACGCGTACGTCGGACAGGGCGAGCTGCACGCCGAGCCGTCGGCGCACCAGCGCGGACATCCGTACGGCCAGCACGGAATCGCCGCCCAGACGCAGGAAGCTGACGTCACGGGGCAGCACGTCGGGGTCGATGCCGAGCAGCTCGGCCCAGATGCCGGCCAGGACGATGGTCTGGTCGTGCTCGGTGGGGGCGGCGGTCGAGGTGAGGGTCATGGGCGTCGCAGCCTCCAGCGGTGATGACCGGCATGTCACCAGGCCAGCCTAGTCGAAAATGAGAACGGTTTCCACTAACCTGTCGGCATGGAAGATGGGTACGAAGCGTCCGGGGAGTTCATCGACGTCCTGAGTGGACCGGCATGGCAGGTGCTCCGCGATCCGGTGCGAGCGGCGCTGCGCGGGGTCGATCCCGAGCACGGGCCGGTGCTCGACGTCGGCGCCGGCACCGGCCTCGGTACGCAGATACTGGCTGCCGCCTGCCCCACCGCCACGGTGCTGGCCGTGGAGCCGTCGCCGGTCCTGCGCGCGGTGCTGCTGTCACGCGTCGCCGCCGACGCGGACCTGCGCGAGCGGGTCACCGTGCTGGCCGACGACGCACTCGGCGCGCCACTACCCGAGCAGCTCGGCGCGGTGCTCGCGGCCAACATGATCGGACACCTGCCCCCGCAGGACCGGCGCGAATTCTGGCACCGGGTAGCCGCGCGCCTGGCACCCGGCGCGCCCCTGGTGGTCAACCTGCAGCCGCCGGCCGAGCCGGCGGTGGTCGGGTTCACCACCTTCAGCGCGGTGCGCATCGGCCGGCACACCTACGAGGGCGGCGGCGCCGCCGAGCCGGCCGGGCCCCACACGGTGACCTGGCAGATGCGCTACCGAGTGCTCGACCGCGACGGCGTGGTGCTGCGGGAACACGCCGTCGACTACCCCTGGCACGTACTGTCGCCGCACGACTTGAGGGCCGAGTTGGCCGAGGCGGGCCTGCACGCCGAGGTCGGCCCCATGGACGTGGTACGTGCCATACGGGCCGGGTGAGGCAGCGGCACCGCGACGGCCGGTGGCCGCAGTGGCAGGACGGCCGGCCGGCTCACCGGGCCGCCAGGAAGACGTGCTGACCGAGGGCGCTCAGCGGATCGTCGGTGTGCGGCAGGTCCAGCACGCCGGTGAACCCGGCGGCACCCAGTTGCGCCAGCCACTGGGTGCGGGTGAGGAAGATCCGATCAGTTCCTGCCCGCAGATCCGCGCTGCCGGCCGCCGGGGTGCCCGGGCGGGCGGACATGAGGAACTGCATCGACGTGGCGATCTGGTAGTGCTCGCGGCAGGATTCGATGAGCAGCAGGTGCCCGCCGGCTGCCAGCAGCGTGCGCAGCCCCGCCAGCAGCCGGGTCACGTCAACGGCGTTGTGCGCGACGTTGGCGGCGACGATGACATCCTGCGAGCCGGCGGGTAGCTGTTCCGTGGGTTGGCGGTTGACGTCGAACAGCCCGTAGGTGAGGAAGTCGTAGGCGGCGAACCGGTCCCGGGCGGTGTCGAGGAAGAACCGGGACACGTCGGTGAAGTGGTAGGTCACCGGCTGTCCAGCCAGCGTGGGCAGCACGTCGGTGGTGGTGCCGCCGACGCCGGCGCCGAGTTCCAGGATTCGTAGCCGCTGCGCCCCGCGGTGCCGGCTGGCCAACTCGGCGAGGGCGGCGGCGGTGACCGCGTTGAGGTAGCCGTTGATGACGTTGTCCTTGTAGGCGGCCTCGGCGGTGGCCAGGTCGTCGTCGGCGAACAGCAGTGCCTGCAGGGAGACCTCGTCGCGGAGCAGTTGCGACAGGTGCGTCGCGGTGGTGGTGAAGAATCGGGTCATCGCGGCCGGGTAGCCCAGGCCGGCGCGGGCGGCGTCGAGGTCGCGGGCGGTGGCGGCCAGATCATCGTGGGTGGCCGGGCGTAGCCCGTGGTAGCGGCCGGGGCCGGCGTCGTGACGCAGCCAGTCCTCGGCGGTGAGCACGGCCAGCCAGCGGCGCAGGATCCACCGGTGCCGAGGGGCGACGCGCAGCAGGTCACCGACCTCGTCCGCGGTGCGCGCCACACCTGCCCGGAAAGCGCCGCCAGCGTGCAGCGCGGCCGCCATGGCCACCAGCGCCGCCTCGTCGAGCCGGCGCATGAATCCCGGCAACGCCGCCCGGTTCACCCCGGCCATGGCCTGCTCGCCGGCCTGCGTCGCCCGCCGCTGGATCAACTCAACGCTCATCCGGCGGCCCGGCTCAGGCCGACGCGGACGGGGGTGCCGGCGGCTGCGGGCAGGCGGCGGCGCAGGGTGCGACGGGCCTCCTCGGTCAGGCGTCGGCGCACGAACGCGGGCAGCGGCTCGTGGGCCTGCCGGTCGCCGCCGGCAAGGGCGGCGGCCGAAACCGGAACGGCGCCGGCCGGTGCGGCCAGCTCCAGCAGCGTGGGGTCGCGTGGGTCCAGCAGCACCGCACCGCGGTCGCCCGCCACGTTCTGCAGCGCGTGCGCGGTGACCGCGTCCGAGTCGCCCGGGTGTAGCAGCGCGTTGGGGATGCCGTGCACGTGGACGGGTCCGTCGGCCAGCAGCGCCCGCACCGCGTCGAGGCGGTCGGGTGCTGGCAGGTCGGCCCACCGCACGGCGGGCGGACGCGACGCCGGGGCCGCGGCGTCGACGTGCAGCACGGTGTCGAAGCGGTACCGGGTGAGTTCGCTGTCGGCCCGCATCGTCTTGGCGTACACGCCGACATGGACGGCCCGGCCGGTGCCGCCGGTGGCGGCGGCGATGGTGGCCGGGTCGACGAGCAGCTCCTCCTCCCGCGCCGCGCGGGCCGTCGCCCGCGCGGCCACGGTGGCGTCGTCGGCGTCCGGGTCGGCGGCGCGTTCGGCCCAGCGGCAGAAGTGCTCGTGCAGGCCGGCGTGGCGCACGTCGCCGACGACCACCGCGCCGCCCGGGGCGACGAGGTCGATGGCGGTGGCAACGACGTGGGTCAGGTAGGCGACGGTGGGGAAGCATTGCGTGACCGAGTTGAGCACGACGCAGTCCGGACGCCCGCCCGGGAAGCTGAGCTCGACGGGGGCCGCAGGGGTGTGCCCGCCGGGGGCAGGTCGTCGTCGGCGGGGCTGTACGTCCTGATGTTGAGGGTGGGCGCCCGGTTGGCGTGGTCGACGTCGAGGACGTCGACGTGGCCGGTCTCGATGGCGGCGGCGACGCGGGTGCGGCGGCCAGGCCGATGGCGGCGGCCACGGCGGCGGTGACCACCAGCAGCCGCTTTCTGAGCCTCATGATTGACGTCTCCGTTCCACCGGCCGGGAGTCGGGCTGGGCTTTGGGTCAGGACTGGATCTGGACTGCTCTCCGAAGACGTGCCGGAGTTTCCGAAAGTTCCGACCCGCCGTGGAGGACTAAAACGAAAACCGTTATCGTTTGCGGGCCCCGTCGAGCCGGGGCCGACAAGTGAAGGAGACCTGCTGTGGCCGTACCGAAGCGGAAGACGTCGAGATCGAACACCCGGCACCGGCGGGCGCAGTGGAAGGCACAGGTTCCGCAGCTGACCCCGTGCCTGTGCCCGCGCAAGGAGATGGTGGTGCCGCACCGGGCCTGCACGCACTGCGGGCTCTACAAGGGGCGTCAGGTGGTGGACCAGCCGTGATCGGACGGCTGCCGGTGACCGTGCTGTCCGGCTTCCTCGGGGCCGGCAAGACCAGCCTGCTCAACCACGTCCTCGCGAATCGGGACGGGCTGCGGGTGGCGGTGATCGTCAACGACATGAGCGAGGTCAACATCGACGCGGCGCTGGTTCGCGACGGCGGGTCGCTGTCGCGGACCGAGGAGCGGCTGGTGGAGCTGACCAACGGCTGTATCTGCTGCACCCTGCGGGATGACCTGCTCGACGAGGTGGCCCGGCTCGCGCGGCTGGGTCGCTTCGACTATCTGCTGATCGAGTCCAGCGGGATCTCCGAGCCGATGCCGGTGGCGGCCACGTTCGCCTTCGGGGTGGAGGGCGGGCAGGTGCTCGACGACCTGGCCCGGCTGGACACGACCGTCACGGTGGTCGACGCCGCCGGCCTGTTGGCCCGCATCGAGGCGGGGGAAACGCTGGAGCAGCGTGGGCTGTCGGCGTACGAGGGCGACGACCGCAGCATCGCCGATCTGCTCGTCGACCAGATCGAGTTCGCCGACGTGTTGGTGGTCAACAAGACCGACCTCGTCGCGACGGATGATCTGGCGGTGGTGGAGGCGCTGCTGACTCGGCTGAACCCGGCCGCCCGCCAGGTCCGGGCCGTGCACGGCCGGGTGCCGCCGGTGGAGATCCTCAACACCGGCCGGTTCGACCTGGAGCGGGCGGAGACCGCGCCTGGCTGGGTCGCCGAGCTCAACGGCGAGCACGTGCCGGAGACCGAGGAGTATGGCATCTCCAGCATCGTGTTCCGCGACCACCGGCCGTTCCACCCTCAGCGGCTGTGGGATCTGCTCGCCGGGGGCCTGGATGCCTACGGTGTGGTGCGGTCGAAGGGTTTCCTGTGGCTGGCCAGCCGCCCGGACGTGCAGGCGCTGTGGTCACAGGCCGGCCCGTCGGGGCGGTGCGACCCAGTCGGTGTGCCGGTCGCGGTGTCGGGGGAGTGGCCGGAGGATCCCGCCGAGCGGGCCGAGCTCACGTCCCGCTGGCATCCCGTCTTCGGTGACCGGCAGCAGGAACTGGTCCTCATCGGCGTCGGCCTGCGCGGCGAGGGCCTGCGGGCCGCCCTGACCGCCTGCCTGCTCACCGACGCCGAGATCGCCGCCGGGGAGGACGCCTGGCGGGAGCTGCCCGACCCGTTCCCCGCATGGAACCTCGGCGACCTGCACGACCACGCCGAACCGGTCCCGGTCTGAGATGCCAGCCATCCTCACTCTGGACGACGTCGCCCGGTGGCGGCGCGACTGGGAAGCCATGATGCGCCACTACCAACCCGACCGCGACGGTCTCCTCGCCGCCGGCCTCGCCGCCGCCGAACGGGTCCACGGGCGCCCACCCGAGCGGGTGCTCGATGTGGGAGGCGGCCCAGGCGCCACCGCCGAGGCGGTGCTGCGGCGCTGGCCCGGCGCGCGCGTCACCGTGCTGGACGTCGACCCGGCCCTGCTGACGCTGACCGACGCTGCCCTGCCGCACGTGCGTACCGTGCGTGCCGACATCGGCTCGCCGCGGTGGCTCCCGCCGGCCGGCGGCCCTTACGACCTGGTGCTGGCCCTGATGACCGTGCACTACCTACCCGAGGAGCGGGTGCGCGACTGGTACGCCGAGACCCGACAGCTGCTGCGACCGGACGGGTTGCTCCTCGTCGGCGACGCCATGCCGGACGCCCCCGTCTCCGTGCAGCGCCAGAGCGGCGGGACCGACCCGTGGACCGCGTGGTGGACGGCGCTGACCGGGGAACCGGCGATGGCGCCGCTACTGAGGGAGCGCGCGAGCGCTCTGCGTGGCCTCAGCTGCGCGGAATTCGTCGCGCCAGCCGACTGGCACCGCCGGGCCGCCCGCAGGGCCGGGTTCGCCGACGCGACGGTGGTCCACCGGCGGGCGGACCACACCCTGATGGCGTTCCTCACGGCCGAGGATCACAGATGAGCATCCCACCGCCGCGCGGCGCTGCTGTCACCGTCGCCTACTGCGACGGTCACCGCTGCCGCGCGCTGCGTCACCGCAGCCGCCAGAAAGCGTCCGATGGCGAGTCGGCGGACCTCGCCGACGTCCTCCGGCAGGCGGTCCGGATCAGCCACGGTGGCGTCCTGATCCGGGCGGAGTGCCTCGGCGCCTGTCACCGCGCGCCCGCCCTGCTCCTGCTCACCGGCACAGAGCCGGCGGGCCAGCGTGGGACGCTGATCGGCCCGATCGAGGAGCCCCAGCACATCGATGCGGTTGTCGAACTCATTCGGCGGGCGGACAGACCGGAGCCCTGACTCCATCGACGTGGTCATCGGCCACCAGATGCGACTGTCAGGCACATTCTCATCTACTTGACCATGCTCGTTGTGCTGCCGGTGACCAGTGCCGGTGGCACCGAACCTGGCGGGGCGAGGACGAGGAGAGAACGTCGATGACCAGCGGTGGGCAGTCGGACGCGACCATCGAGGTGTTCGAGCAGGCCGCCGCGACCTATGACCGCACTGGTGTGTCCTTCTTCGGTCCGGTGCGAGGGTCAGGTTTGGCCCGCTGTGGCCCGCCCCACCAACCATCGGTGGGGAGTCGCTCGCCTCTACAGCGAGGATCCACAACAAGCCACTGGAAACCCGGTGAACGTTAGTGGGGAACGGGTAGATGTTGGGCAGCAGTACATCGAACGGCAGGTTCACCGACTCGGCGGCAGCCATGGCGCCGAACGCGAACACCGAGGTCAGTACCAGATCGGGACGCTCATCAGCAATGGCGCCGAGCAGGTCGCGGGCGTATCCGGCGGCCGGGCCGGCGACGAGGTGGTCTGCCATGGCGCGTACCTGAGCGATCGGCCCCAGCTCCCAGTCCTTGTACGGGTTGTTGGCTGGGTCGCGGTCCCGCCGGTTGAGCCCCTCCGTCCATGGCACGAATACCGCGGCCGTGCGAGCGACCTCGGCGGCCATGGAGTCCTCGCCAAGCACGGTCACCCGGTGTCCCCGTTCGACCAGTCGGCGGGCGACGCCGAGTTCAGGCGGCACCGTGCCGCCGCCGTCGGTCAAAGCGAACAAATAGGTGTGCATTCCGCCGCGTACGCCTCGCATGCCGATTTCTTTCCCTTCACCCGGCGCTTTGTGATGTGCTGGTTGATGGGTGATGGTCGGCCGGCTCCGGCCGGGGTCAGGGTTGGGTGTCGAGCCACTCCTGGAAGGTGGGGCCGGCGAGCTTGGCGTGCGGGCTGGGCAGGAACCCGCCGTTGGCGGCGATCTCGGCATCGGGCATGCCGGAGCCGTCGACGCCGACGACCTTGATGCCTCGGCGGGCGCCGAGGAGTTGGGCCGCCTCCGACATGGTCTCCTTGCGGGGTCCGGCAACCTCGGGGATCGGTCTTCCTGCGGCGGGCGCGTCGGGGTCGAGGGCAACGTCGACCAGTGTCTCGGCCACGGTGCGGCAGGCCACGAGCTGGGTGGGCAGGGTCGGGATGTAGGCGACGTCGCCCTGCTGCCAGTCAAGGAGCTGACCGACGAACTCGTGGAACTGTGCGGCCCGCAGGACGCGGACGGGGAGCGGGCCGGACAGGAGGAGTTCCTCGTGTACCTTCTTGGCGGCGACGAAACCGGCGGTGGCCTTGTCGACGCCGATGATGGACGCCATGGCGATCTGGGCGACCCCCGCCTTCTGGCCCGCCTCATGCAGATTGCGGGCCGACGTGCGGAAGAAATCCGTCGCCGCCTCCTGGTCGGAGGAGTGCCACGAGGCGACGTCGATGATGGCCTCGACCCCGGTGAGGGCCTCGGCGAGGCCCTCACCGGTGATGATGTCCACGCCGGTGGCTCGGGACATCGGCACGACATGGTGTCCTCTCTCAGCCAGGACGTCGACGACGTGGCGGCCGAGCCGTCCGGTTGCTCCCGCCACCGCGAACTTGGTGATGCTCATGCTGTGTGCCTTTCTTACTCGCTGTAGTTCTGGCCGGGGGGCATGCCGGGGATCGGCTTGGCGATGAGAGCGGCGGGGGTGAAGACAGCCCTCGACGGCGAGGCCGAGCTGGCCGATGTGGGCGATCGCCATGATGAGCGATCACATCGCCGTGTCGTCGTAGTGCGCGGACGCCTTGGCGTGCAGCTCATCGGGGACGCGCTTTCCGGACGGGTTCGGGGTGAGGACCGCCTCCACGAGCTCCAGCGCGACCCGTTCGGCGTCGGTGAAGTAAGTGGCATCGTGCCAGGTGGCCACGGCGGTGATGCGCTCCTCTGATTCCGCGATCCTGCGGAGGATGTTGGTCTCCCGGATGGTGAATTACCTGCTGCCGAGGATCTGCCCGGCGCGCAGCTGTAGCAGGCTGATGGTCGTCGGGGGAATCGAACCGTTCTTGAGACCTTGTGCAGGCCTGCGCCAACTCTCGCCATCTCGGGGACGAACGGAGAGGGTTGGGCATGCGCGACCGGAGGTTGGTCGTCGTGGGTGTGGACATGCTGGGAATTCCTTACTCGTGGTGTTGCGTCGTTACGTGCAAGAGATCCCGGCGACCTGCTTTTTGTGACAGCGGGACCTATGTGACGTAGCCCACGGATCGTCGGTGTCACAAAGCGGCGGGGACCGGGATCGCATGGATATGGCACGGTCGCGAACCAACAGGCGGGAACCAGCGATGAGCGAACGAAGTGAGCAACCGACGGCCACAGCTCGTGGCAGTCGCATGGACGCGGCCACCGAGGCGTTCGTCGCTCACCGTAACCTGCTGTTCACTCTCGCCTATGAGATGCTCGGCTCCGCCGTCGACGCCGAGGACGTCCTGCAGGAGACCTGGCTGCTGTGGGTGGGCGTCGACCTCGGCACGGTGCTGGACCAGCGCGCGTTCCTGATCCGGATCGCCACCAGGCAGGCGCTGAAGCGGCTGCGGACGCTGGGCCGACGCAAGGAGTCCTATGTTGGGCCGTGGCTGCCCGAGCCGCTGCTGACCGCGCCGGATGTGGCCGAAAACGTCGAACTGGCCGACAGCGTCTCGATGGCGATGCTGCTGGTGTTGGAGACGCTCACGCCGACCGAGCGGGCGGTGTTCGTGCTGCGCGAGGTGTTCGATGTGGACTACGACGAGATCGCCGAAGCCGTTGACAAGACCCCGGCCGCGGTACGCCAGATCGCCCACCGGGCACGGGCACACGTCGCCGCGCGCCGGCCCCGCGGCACCGGCTCCCCTGCCGAGCACCGGGCCGCGCTCCAGGCTTTCCAACGAGCGGTCGAAACCGGCGACCTGCAGAGCCTGCTCGACATCCTCGCGCCGGACGTCGTCGCCCTGAGCGACGGCGGCGGTGTCAAGCATGCCCTGCTGCGGCCCATCGTGGGGGCTGACAACGTTGCTCGCTTGCTGGCCCTCGGCTGGTGGAAACGCGACGCAGAAAGGTCGGTCGAGCTGGTGCAGATCAATGGTGGCCCGGGACTGCTCGTCCGAGTCAACGGCGAAATCGACGGCGTGGTAGCGGTGCGAGTGGAGAACGCCTACGTCACCGGCGCCTATCACGTACGCAATCCGGAAAAGCTGTCGCGTATAGAGCGGGAGACCGCCGTGACCCGCTGAGCTTAGCGAGACCGGCAGCGCCGGCAAATAGCGGCGACGACAAGACCGAGGAGCAACAACGGCCACGTAAGAGCCTGGTAAATGAGCGATTCAGGGCGGTTGATGGCGCGGTGGGCGTGGCTCGTGGGTTGGTGTCGGGGCTCCGGTAAAGTCGTGGCGCGTGTCCGGCTTGAGTTGGTTGGTGTAGACGCGCCGGGGTAGGCAGATGCAGGGCGCGTTGATCTGTTCGAAATGAGCCATGCGACAGCATCAGCCGACGCTGACGTTGAACCGGTGGGATCGGTCTCGGGTGCCGGCTCGCGTGAAGAGCCGGTTTTGCTCGACGCTTGGCGCGTTCACCCCTGCGGGAGGATCTTCAGGTCAGCGCTCATACGGGTGACGACGTCGGCGTCGATTTGCGGGCCGTGGGCGAAGGTCCAGCCGCCATCGCGGAGGTTGGCGATGGTCTGGGTAAGGGCGCGTGCGTAGACGACGCTTTCGTCGCTCCAGAGCACGACGGTGCCCTGCGCTGTGGTGTGGCTGTTGCCCACGGCTTCGCCGAGCAGCGTCAGGCAGTTGCTGGCGTCGTCGAGGACCCCGACGGTCCCACTTGTCGTGGCGTCCTTCCACCAGACGCTCATGGTTGAGGCTGACGCACCGCTTGCCGCGGTCGATCGGGGACCTGCCGGCGACCTCGCCGCCGCCGGGGGCCCTGGTGATGCACCCATCGATGGCGAGGTCGTCGAGCAGCAGGCCGACGATACGGTCGTCGGCGTCGATCGCGATTGCTTTGAGCCGGGCGAACACTCCGAGGTTGATCCATTCGTGCGGCGGTTGCGGATCGTGGTGGCCGAGCAGGTCGAGTCGGCGATGGCCTCATACGAGCAGCCGCCTGCAGGAGCTTTGAAACACGATCTGGTCGGCGATGCGTCGGCGGTGGGGGTGGCCTCGGATCGGTGGTGGGTCGTACGGGCAGCAGCGCGGCGAGCTGGTCCCACAAAGGGTTCGCTCAGCCATGATGGACAGCGGGCACAGGCGTTCCAGTGATCACTAGGCGTAGGAACCTTCATGATTGCTGATGTCTATGCCCGCTTCCCGCCTTTCCGATCCCATTGTCCTATTTGTATGGCCTCCTAGTCGCGGTGCAGGGCCACCCTGTCAGCCCTCACGCCGGTACGCCCAACACGACGTCCGCGACATTGCCCTGGTAGCAGGTGGTGGTGGAGATACTGGGGGCGTTCACCGTCGGGCCGTAGACGATGTACCGCTGGCCCGTCTGGACGTTGCGGCACTGGATCTGGACCCGGTAGCGGCCGGTGTCGCACTGGGCGGTACCCCGGCCGTAGTAGTGGTTGCTTCCCTCGTGGACCCACTCCGCCCACGAGACGCAACCGGTGACACCGACTGTGGGCAGCGGGTCCTCGACGGGGTACACGCCCTCGGCGACGTTGCCGCTGTAGCACTGGGTAGTGGCCGTGCCGGGGGCGTTCACCGCGTAGCCGCCGTAGACGACGTATCCCACGCCTGTCTGCAGGTTGCGGCACTGGAGCTTGACCTTGTAGCGGCCGGTGGCGCACTGCACGTTGCCGCGGCCGTAGTAGTAGCTGTTGCTGCCCTCCTGGACCCACTCCACCCACGTCGTGCAACCGGTGGGGGCGACCTGGACACCCAGGCCGGAGTGCGCCACCGTGCGGGCCTGGGCCGGGATGGCCTGGATGGGAGCGGCCTGGACGGGGGAGGCCTGGGCGGGAGTGGCCACGGCGGAAAGGCCGAGAACAGCCGCCGCGACCAGCGGAAGTGAATGCCTGAACAAGTCTGTCTCCTGACGGGGGATGGGGGAATTCGCCGAACGGCAGGGATCATATTAAGAAGCGCTTTGAAGGGTGTCTATAGAGCGGCGGAAAAATGCGCTTTTGTCGTGGGCGGTATTGACGGCGGTTCGGGCGTTTCACAGGTCCGAGCAGGCCGGCAACGCCGGTTGGGCACGTCGTTCGGTCTCCTGTGGAGCTGCCCGTCCATGCGCCGCGCCCATCGCCTCGGTGGACATGAGAATTGTGTCGCAGTCCGAACTCCGGATGACAACGACCGCTTGTCGCCAGGGAAGGCGGGAGGAGGTCGGGCGAGGCGCCGGGCGCCGGGAAACGGCGACGGGCCGCCCGCCCCGGATGGGGCCGGATGACCAAGGGGATGGAGCCATGTGTGGCCGCGGATCCCGACGGGACCTCCTGATCGACAAGGTTGAGCGGGCAGGGGAGGGCCGCCGCCTGCCGTCGGCGCAGCTGCGCGGAGCGCTCCGACGGAAACAGCGCGGTGGTGATCTGGGCGGTGGACAGCACGTAGTGCTCGGCAAGCCAGGCCAGCAGTTGCCGGTCGCGCAGGGTCAGCCGGTGCAGGTAGGACAGCCGTTGCTTCCTGCTGGAACGTCGAGGAGCAGCAGTAAGACGAGGTTCGGACGGGCGAGAGCCGCCTACGATGCGGCTATGACACGTCGAGCCGCGGTGGCTGCGATTTCTGCAGGAACGCTGCTCTTGCTGGCGTGCTCGGCTGGCGCGCGGACGGGAAACGAACCCGCCCAGGTGCCGACCGTCAGCGCTGACGCCGCCACTACGGCCAAGGCGATCGAGCTGCTGAAGTCAGGCACAGAGTTCATCGATCAGACGAGCTTTCGCGTCGATGTCGACATCGCGAGTCAGGTCACGACGCTGTCGCACACCGACAACGTCAACAAGCGCGCCGACGCCACGGTTTCCGCGTTCGGTCGGGTCACCGAGATCCGGATGATCGACAATGAGGTCTACATGAAGACCGGCCTGGACCTCCCGGGTGTCGGCCACGAATGGATGAACCTCGACCCGGCCCGGGTGCCGTCAGACTTCGCCCTGAGCTTCGCCCCAGGCAAGAACGATCCCGGCGGCTCGGCGCGCCTCATCAACGCGATCACCACCGCACGAGCAGACGGCTCTCAAATTACCGGGACGATCGACCTGACCCGAGTCGGCACCGGCAGCGGGATCAACCTCCGCCCCGGTCCAAGTGGCTTTCCCGACGGTGCGGGCAGCAACGCGTTCCGCGCAACGCTGGATGCCGATGGCCGACTGGTCAGTTTCTTGATCCCAGCCGCCAACGGCATGCCGAACGCCTCCCTGCGCTACAGCGACTTCGGTGCAGACATCGACGTCATGCGGCCGCAAGGAGCCGTCGCCGCCCCCGACGCCCTGTATCCCCAGCTTGGCCTGAGCGGCTGAGACCCGTTGGCAGGTTCGGCACGTAGCCCAAGCCTAAAAGTAGCTTCCGCAAGCGCGACGTCCAACCCGCCCCGCCTCACCCGTTGGTCTCACCGACTCATCCCTTCATACCGCTGACCGCGCCTTCGGTGACCGAATCTGCCGAATACAGGACCCTCGCTGGACGACTTATCCGAAGGATGTGGCTGAGATCCCTTTCGGAGCCGAGCAGCCCCGGCTGGCGAGGAACGCGCCGGTCAAGCGACCAGCGGCTGGAACTGTTCCAGGCCCGCCGATAGCGACCGTTTCCGACCACGCCATCCGTCCCACACGCGCGGGGTGCGATCAAGTGTCGGCGGGCGTGACGAGGCCGGTCTCGTAGGCCAGGACGACCGCCTGCGCACGGTCGCGGAGGGCGAGTTTGGCGAAGATCCGCGCCACGTGGGTCTTCACCGTCGCCTCGCTCAGGGTCAGCGCCTGGGCCAGTTCGGTGTTGGAGAGACCGCGGCCGAGGAGAGTCAGCACTTCCAGCTCGCGCGGCGTCAGCGCGGCGAGATCCCGGTGGATGGCGGGGGTCGATCCGTCGGCGGCCGATTGGTTCGCGCCGGCGAAGCGCTGGACGAGCCGCCGGGTTATCGAGGGCGCGAGGAGGGCGTCGCCGGTCTCGACGAGGCGTACGGCGGCGGCGAGGTGGTCGGCGGTGACGTCCTTCAGGAGGAAGCCGCTGGCGCCAAGTGCCAGGGCGGCGTAGACGTACCGGTCGAGGTCGAAGGTGGTGAGCATGAGCACCCGGCAGCGGGGGCTGTGGTCCAGGATGCGTCGGGTTGCCTCGAGCCCGTCCATCGTCGGCATGCGGATGTCCATGAGCACGACGTTGGGGCGCAGCCGCCGCTCGGCCGCCACCGCCTCGACGCCGTCAGCGGCCTCGCCGACCACGTCGATGCCGCGGGCGGTGAGGATCAGCCGGAAGCCGGTGCGGATCAGCTCCTGGTCGTCGGCGATGAGCACACGCGGCGAGGGCAAAGGCGCCGGCCCGGGCAGCCTGGCAGGGGCGGGCTGGGCCTTCACGGGTGCTCCACCGGGATGCGGGCGCGGACCCGGTATCCGCCGCCGAGCCGCCGGCGGGCGTCGAGATCGCCACCGTAGACCGCGACGCGCTGTCGCAGCCCCAGCAATCCTCGCCCGGCGCCGTCTCCGGCGCGCGGGGCAGGCTGGTCGCCCGTCAGCACGCTGGGGCCCGTGGTGAGCACCTCCACCCGCAGCGAGTGCTCGGCGTAGCGGATCGTCACCTCCGCCTTGCCTCCGGCGCCGTGCTTCAGCGCGTTCGTCAATGCCTCCTGGACGATGCGGTACGCGGTGACGTCGATCCCGGACGGCAGTGGCCGGGGCTCACCGGAGATGCGCACCTCTGCCGGCAGGCCGGCGAACGCGATTCGGTCGATCAGTGGGCTGAGCCTGCTCAGGCTGGGCTGCGGTGCCAAATCGGCTCCGTCCGTGCCATCGTCGCCGTCCGCCGGGGGTGCCAACAGGCCGAGCAGATGCCGCAGCTCGGTCATCGTGGTCCTTCCGGCGCCTTCCACTGCCGACAGCGCCGCTGCGGCCTCCACGGGCATGGTCGCGAGCACCTCGCGTGCGGCGGCGGCCTGCACGATCATGAGGCTCACGTTGTGGCTGACGATGTCGTGCAGCTCCCGGGCGATGCGGGCACGTTCGGCGTCGACCGCGGTCCGGGCCGCGCTCTCCCGCTCCCGTTCAAGGAGCCAGCCCCGCTCCTCCAGCGCCCGACGGTGCTCGCGCCGGGCCCGGACGAGTGCGACACCGAGCCATACCGCGGTCGCGCAGGCTGCGACGAGCGCGCCGACCAGCCACACCGCCCCCAATCCCACCCAAGAATCTTCGCAAACGCGGATCGGCGCCACATCATCCCCGGTGTCCAGCCGGGTACATCCCTGGGATGACAGCCCCGACGGTTTACATCCCGGGACCGACGGCCGGGCGCTACCCGCGGCCATAGCGTGCTGCCATGACCACTGACACCTGCGTCGTACGGCTGGACAAAGTCCGCAAAGAGTACGGCGACACGACCGCCCTCGACGGCGTGTCGCTCGAGATCCGCACCGGTGAGGCGGTGGCGGTGATGGGCCCGTCGGGCTGCGGCAAGTCCACCATGCTGAACATGATCGCCGGGTTGGACCGGCCGACATCCGGGTCGGTGCGCGTCCACGACGAGGAGCTGGGCCGGCTGAACGAAACGAAGCTGGCGCTGTTCCGGCGGCACCGGATCGGCATGATCTTCCAGTTCTTCAACCTGCTCGACGACCTATCGACGATCGACAACGTGACGCTCGCCGCCCAGCTGACCGGCACCAAGGCGGGCCCGGCACGCA
This sequence comes from Micromonospora sp. NPDC047465, assembly GCF_040643125.1. Classification (NCBI taxonomy): domain Bacteria; kingdom Bacillati; phylum Actinomycetota; class Actinomycetes; order Micromonosporales; family Micromonosporaceae; genus Micromonospora; species Micromonospora sp. NPDC047465. The sequence continues at coordinate 20,820 of NZ_JBEYTP010000023.1, read as the reverse complement.
AACGGGCCATGGAACTGCTCGACGAACTCGGCATCGCCGACCGGCGTAACGCGTATCCGGCGGCTCTCAGTGGCGGCGAGCGCCAGCGCGTCGCGGTGGCCCGGGCCCTGATGAACCGCCCGGCGCTGCTGCTCGCTGACGAGCCGACCGGCGCCCTGGACAGCCGCTCCGGCGAGCAGGTGATGGACCTGCTGCTGGACCTCAACCAGATCGGACAGACCCTGCTCATCGTCACCCACGACGAGCGGCTCGCGACGCGGTGTGCCAGCCGTGTGGTCGAACTGGCCGACGGGCGGATCACCCGCGAACGCAGTCTGGAACGCGCATGAGCGCCGTGTGGCGGGCCTCGCGGGCCGCAGTCCGGCGACGCCGGGTGCAGACGTTCGTCATCGGCCTGGTCGTCCTGCTCTCCACCACGACGATCGTTGTGGCGCTGGCGCTGCTCGAGGCGTCCTCGGCGCCGTTCGACCGCGCCTTCGCCAGGCAGCAGGGGCCACACGCGATCGCCGTGTACGACCTCGCCAAGGTCAACGACGCGCAGCTCACCGGCCAGCGAACCGGCGTGGCGGCTGCAGCGGGACCGTTCGGGCAGGTAACGCTCGACCTTACCGACGGCGGCGGGCCGGGCCCACGGGGTCCGCTGACCGTCGTGGGGCGCGCCGACCCGGGCGGCACGGTGGACCGTCTCAACCTCTGGCAGGGGCGCTGGCCCACAGCCCCCGGCGAGATCGTCCTCAACCAGCCCGATCCCGGCGCCGACTCGAGGGGATTCCCGCCGGACCGCGGAGAGGTGACCCTCGGCGGCAAGCGGTACACCGTCGTCGGCCGGGCTCACAGTCTCAGCCAGACCGCTGACGCCTGGGTGTCACCGGAACAGATGACCGCGCTGCACCCCACGTCGGCCCAGATGCTCTACCGGTTCACCGGTGACGTGTCGACGAAGCCCGCTGTCCACGCCGACCTGGCCGCCGTCACGGCCAACCTGCCACCAGGCGCGCTGATCGCCGCGCAGCCGTATCTCGTCGTCAAGGAGAAGGTCGCCTCGGACATCGGCGTGTACGTGCCGTTCCTCGCCACGTTCGGCATGCTCGGACTGATCGTCGCGGTCGTCATCGTGGGCAACGTGGTCAGCGGCGCGGTCGTCTCCAGCTTCCGGCACATCGGGATCCTCAAGGCGCTCGGATTCACACCACGCCAGGTTGTCGCCGTCTACCTCGTCATGGTGTCGGTACCCGCCCTCATCGGCTGTGTCCTCGGCACCGTCGTCGGCACCCTCGCCGCCCAGCCGCTGCTGAGCGACGGGTTCCAGGGCCTCGGACTCGACGTCGGCATCAACGTCGGCGTCTGGATCTGGGCCGCCGGGCTGGGCGGCGTGCCGGCAATCGTCGCCCTGGCGGCGTTCGTGCCCGCCGTCCGGGCACACCGACTGTCGGCCGCCGAAGCGATCAGCGCCGGCAGCTCCCCACGGACCGGGCATGGGACGCGGACCCAGCGCTGGCTCGCCGGTCTCCGGCTGTCGCGTCCGGTCACCCTCGGGCTGGGCCTGCCGTTCACGCGACCGGCCCGGACCGCCTTCACCGTCGTGGCCGTCCTGCTCGGCGTGACCACCGTGACGTTCGCGACCGGACTGGCCGACACGTTGACCCGGATCTCCACGATCGAACACCAGGCCTCGGGACAGATCGGGGTCCGGCCGTCAGACGGCCGGACGCGAATCGCCCCCGAAGGTCAGCTGCCGCCCACAGGGCCGCAGGCCACCACCACTCGGACCGACGCCCAGGTCGAGCAGCTGCTGCGCGGGCTGCCGGACGTCGCCCGGGTCACCCCTGTCCTCAGACTGCCGGTCCCCACCATCGGGCAGACCCAGCCGCTGACCGTCAACTTCGTCCGCGGTGACTACTCGTCGATGGGCTACCAAAACGAGCTCACCGCCGGACGCTGGATGACGCGGGCGCACGAGACAGTCGTGCCGTCGGAACTCATGCGTGAGCGTGGACTGAACGTCGGAGACAAGCTCACCCTGGAACTCGGCGGACGGCGGACGGTGCTGACCGTGATCGGCGAGACGATGGACGGCGCGCCCGGACCGCCCGGCATGTTCGTGGACTGGCGCGTCCTCACCGAACTCGCACCGGACCGCGCCGTCAAACCACACGAGGTGTACTACCAGGTCCAGCTCAAAACCGGTGGCAACGTCGCGGCGTACGTCGCCGCGGTCAAAGCGGCCGACCCGGGGATCGACGCGTGGGACACCTCCCAGCTCAGCGACTTCGCGGTGACCGTGATCGGCTTCTCGTCGGTGCTCTCGCTACTGCTGTCCACCGTCGCGGCCCTCGGCGTCTTCAACACGGTCGTGCTCAACGTCCGAGAACGCCGCCGCGACCTCGGCATGCTCAAGTCGATCGGGATGACGCCACGCCAGGTCGTCACGATGGTGCTGACGTCGATGGCCGTCGTCGGCGCGGCCGGCGGTGTGCTCGGCGTCCCCCTGGGGATCGTCGCGCACAGGTACATCGTGCCGGCCGCCGCCGACGCGGCCCGGATCGCCATCCCACACTCGGTGCTGGAGGTGTGGCAGGCGCCGACGCTCGCGCTCATGGCCCTCGCTGGCGTCGTGATCGCGCTCCTCGGTGCACTGGTCCCGGCCCGCGGCGCGGCCCGGCTCACGATCGCCGAGGTGCTCCACACCGAGTGAGCCGTCGGCTCGGGGCCTCCGGACGCAGACACCGCAGGCCCCGAGCTGACAGGGTCGGAAGCAGGCAGTGGTGAACTTTCTGGTACCGCGAAGCGCTCGTCACCCAAGTGACGTCGGCGCCAGTCGCTGGCGTCGGAGTGTGCCGAATTGAGGATGTCCTCCCGTGCCCCGTCGTGCGGCCACGGGAGAATTCTCTACTTCGGCGTGGTGTTCGGCCGACCGTTCGAGCAGGAGCTGCCGTACGTCGGCGACGGAACGGAGACCAATGCCGACATGTGGGCGACCGCGGATGAGACCCGCGAGGAGATCGTCGCACTGTACCGTCGCGCGATCGCCCACGCCGACACCACCATTGCAGCCCTTGCGCTGGATGAGGTAGGCCGCGTGCCGTGGTGGGGCGATGCAGCGGTCACGTTGCACCGCGTCCTAGTCCACGTCATCGCGGAAACACAACGGCACGCCGGCCACGCTGACATCGTGCGCGAACTCATCGATGGCGCGGCCGGGCTGCTGCCCAGGAACGACAACCTGCCCCCGCCGACGAGTCATGGTGGCTGGACTACCGCCAGCGAGTGGAGCAGGCTGCCCTCGATGCCAGCAAACGCAGCAACTAGGTTTCTGTCGATCATAGAAGCCAGATGATGGCGGCGATGAGGACGCGGCTGGCTCGGTAGAGGGATGCGCGTTTGGCGTATCGGGGTGGCCAGCCTCCGCCACTGTTTGAGCCGGTTAATGCAGCGTCCGACCATGTTGCGCTTGCGGTAGGTCACCTTGTCGAACGGCGGGAGGTCTGCCTTGCCGCCCGGTGCTGGTTGGCCAGATCGGTGGCGAGCCCGTAAAGCCAGGGTCGAGCGTCGGACTGGGTGATGTCGAACTGATTCCGAAGACGAAACGCCGCGACGAATGTCTCAGCGACAAGTTCGTCTGCGGCCGGCACACCGAAGCGTCGCGCTAGGTGGCGATGGATGCGCCGTGCGTGCCGGTCGATGATCGTAGAGAAGATTTCGGGATCCTCCTCGGACCAAGCGATGATGTCGGCGTCTGTCAATACACTGTCGCCGGCATTCTTCGTCCGCCGTCGCAGGAGTCGCATGGTAGGCCTTTCGCAGAAGAGCATCTTCCGTTGTCCGCATCCAGTGGCTGGACAGTTCATGTCTGGGAGGCGGCTGGCCGCTGGAACGGATGTCAGGTCCTCTGGCCGACTCGGTCAACGATGGCGAGGGCCAACACCGCCGATCCGCCTGCCGGCCCGCCCACTCCGGGGAAGGTGTAGGTATCGGGGTGGAAGACGAGCACGATTTCGCCCGAGCCGTGCGTCGATGGCCAGGTGATCCCGATGCCCGGTCGGCCCGCGGTGCCCTTGACGGGCTTCACGGCTTGCAGGTCCGGCATCGTCGCCGCGGCCTCGTAGAGCGCGGCCAGGGTCCGGGGGTGTAGGTAGCTGTCGGTGAGGTAGTGGAGGATCTCCTTGCCGACGGCATTGGCGTCGCCCGGTTCCCCCTTGGCATCCTCGGCCAGGAAGGCCCGCATCGCGGCGGCGTCGGTGGGCAGGCCGGCGCGGTAGGCGGGTGCTGGGGTGCACCGCTCGGTCTCGCCCGGAACCACCCGGCCCCCCTTCAGCACCACCGCCCGCCCATTTCGGCAGCCGGGAACGACTACCTCCGTGCGGCCAGCGGCAGAGGTCTCGATAACCAGACCGTCCCGCGTTCCGTCCACCGACGTCCAGCTCTCCCGCAGATCACGCCCCTGCTGCAGGCGTGTGTAGACGAACTGGTCCGGCCGGGGATCGACATCCCGCACCCGCAGCGCGGCGGCCGCCGCGTTCTGCAGAATCTGGGTGGCATCGGCCCGTGCGGGTGGCGTGCTGCCACCGGGCTGGTCCGGTACGAGCACCAGTACGGAGGTGATCGCCCCCGCTAGACCGGCCGCCGCCACCCCGCTGAGCACTAGCCGCCAGGCCGGTCGCCTCGAGCGGGAAGGCGTCGGGTGCAGGGTGGACACCGCGGGCAACGGCTCAGCGGCCGTCGCCGCCATGGCGGCCTCCAGCTTGCTGCGGGCCAGCTCCAACCGCTCGGCTGCCGGCAGCCCCGTCACCGTGGTGGCGACCAGGTTGGCGTGCGATGCCTCGCTCGTCGCGGGGACGTACCCTGCCGCAGCCGGTATTCGCGCTCCTCACTTCGCCGGTGCTGGCCAACGATCTTGGTGGCGATGCCGTACAGCCACGGCCGGGCGTTCGGACAGGTGGTGTCGAAGCGGTCCCGGCGGCGGAGCGCCGCGAGGAACGTCTCCGCGACCAGGTCGTCCGCAGCCGGCACACCGAGGCGCCGTGCCAGGTAACGGTGGATGTGCGGCGCGTGTCGGTCGAAGATCGTCGAGAAGGTCGCCGGGTCCTGCACGGAGCGCTCGATGATCGCTGCGTCCGTCACCGCGCCGACGTCGGCGTCCAACGTTGGTCTGGGTTCTTTCACGCAAGGCCTCTCGCGGAGCAGGGAAGCATCACCTGTTATCCGCACGTCGCGGCAAGACGGTTCACGGGTGGCCACCAACGATCACCCTGACCGTCCTGGTGCGGCGGCCCGCGAGCCTCCACATCCCTGCCCGGCGGAGCGAGCCGCTGTAGTGGCCGCATGCCCAGGGGTAGTTCGCCATCCTCACTACCTGCCGTTGCCCCGCCACCCGGGGAGCGGCCGCTGCCTGGCCCTCCCTCGCTGGTCGGCGCCGCGAGCACGCTTGGCAGATGCTGGATCTCCACCTACGATCAGTGCAATGGCACACCTTACTGATTGAGGCGTGCGTGCCCGCAGCAGGTGGTGATCGTGTTCGGTGCCGCAGGGGCGACAGAGGTTCAGCCGGCCGCAGCGGCGAAAGGAGGGTGCCGATGACCGTCACCGCGACCTACACGATCCCTGGCATGCGCATCCGGGACCACGTCAGCGAGGTGCCGCTGGATTGGTCTGACCCGACGCGCGGCAGCATCCAGGTCTTCGCCCGTGAGATCGTCGATCCCATGCGGGCCGGGGAGGACCTGCCGTGCCTGGTCTACCTGCAGGGCGGACCCGGCGGGAAGGGCCCCCGTCCGCTCACCCGGTTCGGCTGGCTTGGCCTGGCACTGCGCGACTACCGCGTGGTCCTGGTCGACCAGCGTGGCACTGGCCGCAGCACCCGCGTCGATGGCCGCCGGATGAGCGCCTTCGCGACGGCGGAGGAGGCTGCCCGCTTCCTCGCGTGCTTCCGGGCTGACTCGATCGTGGCCGACCACGAGCACCTGCGAAAGTCCGTCTTCGGCGGCGGGCGCTGGTCCACCCTCGGACAGTCGTACGGCGGCTTCATCACGCTGACGTACCTGTCGAAGGCTCCGGAGGGCCTGAGCGATTGCTACGTCACCGGTGGCCTGCCCGGTCTCGACCCGTCGGCGGCGGAGGTCTACAGGCGTACCTACCCGCGAGTGGAGGCGAAGAACAGGGAGTTCTACCGGCGGTACCCGCACCAGGTCGCGCAGGTGGGTCGGATCGCCGACCGGCTGGCCGAAGGCGACGTGTTGCTGCCCGACGGCGATGTGCTCACGGTCCGACGGTTGCAGTCGCTCGGCATCGACCTCGGCATGAAGCCCGGATACGAGCGCATGCACTGGCTGCTCGATGAGGCGTTCTCTGGGGACGAGCTGTCCGCGACGTTCCTGCACCAGGTGCTGGCCAGGACGGCGTACAGTGACAACCCGCTGTTCGCGGCCCTGCACGAGAGCATCTACGGACATGGCACCGCTGCCACCGGCTGGGCGGCCCAGGCGGAGCGGGAGAGGCATCCGCAGTTCGCCGAGGAAGCCAGGCCGCTGCTGTTCACCGGCGAGATGATCTACCCCTGGATGTTCCAGGAGATCGCCGAGCTGCGTCCGTTCCGCGACGCCGTGGAAGCGCTGGCGGTCCGGGACGAGTGGCCGCCGCTCTATGACCTCGACCGGCTGGCCGCCAACGAGATCCCGGTGGTGGCCGCCGTCTACCACGACGACATGTACGTGGACGCGGGTCTGCAGATGGACACGGCGTCCCGGGTGGGCAACGTCCGGACCTGGATCACCAACGAGTACGAACACGACGGCATCCGCGAGGACGACCGGGTCTTCGCCCGGCTGACCGAGATGCTCCGCGAAATGGGCGCAGGAGTCAGAGACATCGATGGAGCCGACAGGAACCTGTCCGCTCCACGGCAGGAGGGAATTTCCGTTGCGTGATGGCAAGCCGCCGAAGCTGTCCGACGTCGCGGCGTTCACGGAGTACATGGCCACCGGCTGGGACGTGCCCGACCGCACCCCGTCGGTCGTGCCCGGCGCCGCCGAGGCGGCCGCCGCACACCGGGCCCGCCTGGCCGAGGCCCTCCCAGGCCGCACCGTCGTGCTGGCGGCGGGGGAGGCGCCCGTACGCAGCAACGACACGAGCTACGACTTCCGTCCGGACAGTGACTTCGTCTGGACGACCGGCTGCTCGGTCGAGAACGCCGTCGTGGTGCTGCGCGGCGGCGACGCCACTCTCTACCTGCCGTCGCCGGCCCAGCCCGGTGACCCCGGGTTCTTCGCCGACGCCCGCTACGGCGAGTTGTGGGTGGGCGCGGCGCCGGGGCTGGCCGACTGGGCGCGGGCGCTGAACGTCGAGGTTCGGCCGCGCGCAGAACTCACCGAGGACGTGACCCGGGACGAGGAGGTCGCGCGGACCCTCGCCGAGTTGCGCATGTACAAGGACGAGTGGGAGATCGGGCAGCTCCGGGAGGCGGTGGACCGCACCGTCGAGGGCTTCGCCGCGGTCGTCCGCGAGATCCCCACCGCGATCGCGGGGCCCGGGGAGCGGTGGCTGCAGGGCACCTTCGACCGGTACGCCCGGGCGTACGGCAACGGCCCCGGCTACACCACCATCGTCGGTAGCGGCCGGCACGCGCCCACACTGCACTGGGTGCGCTGCGACGGCCCGGTGCTGCCGGACGAGGTGCTCCTGCTCGACATGGGGGTCGAGGTCAACAGCTACTACACCGCCGATGTCACCCGGACGTTTCCCGCCTCCGGGCAGTTCTCGCCGGCGCAGCGGCAGGTACACGACCTGGTGGAACAGGCCCACAGAGCCGGGTTGGCGGCGGTGGGCCCGGGCCGCCGGTTCACCGAGTTCCACCACGCGGCGATGGAGGTGATCGCGCGGGGCCTGGCGGACTGGGGACTGTTGCCGGTCTCCGTGGACGAGGCGCTGTCCGACACCGGGCAACACCACCGGCGCTATCTGGTGTGCGGAGTTGGCCATCACCTGGGGCTGGACGTGCACGACTGCGGCCGAGCTGCGGAGGACGCCTATCAGGGTGCGGCTATGGCGCCCGGCATGGTGCTGACGGTCGAGCCCGGACTGTACTTCCACCCGCACGACCTGACCGTGCCTCCGGAGCTGCGCGGGATCGGTGTGCGTATCGAGGACGACCTGCTGGTCACGCCCGACGGTTCGGAGGTGTTGTCCAGCGCGCTGCCGCTGGAGGCCGACGGCCTGGAGAAGTGGATGGCCATGCAGTGATGATGTGAAATTGCACTGTGTACTTTCGTGCGACCGATGAGGAGCCAGCAGTGACCACCCCCGCAAAGCCCTGGCGCGGCGTGCACGTCGCGACGGCGCTGCCCCTCCACGACGACCTCTCCATCGACTACGACGCGTTCGCCGAGCACGTCGGGTTCCTCGCCGCTGGAGGCTGTGACGGCGTGACGCCCAACGGCTCCCTCGGCGAGTACCAGACGCTGACCCCGCAGGAGCGGGAGCGCGTGGTCGAGACCGCCGTACAGGCCGCCCCCGCCGGATTCGGCGTCATGCCCGGCGTCGCCGCCTACGGCGCGCTCGAGGCCCGCCGCTGGGCCGAGCAGGCCGCCGAGGCCGGAGCCACCTCCGTCCTGCTGCTGCCGCCCAACGCCTACCGCGCCGACCGCCAGGCAGTGGTCGAGCACTACCGCGAGGTCGCGCGCGCCGGACTGCCTGTCGTCGCCTACAACAACCCCATCGACACCAAGGTCGACCTGGCGCCTGCGCTGCTTGCCGAACTGTTCCAGGAGGGCTTGATCGTCGGCGTGAAGGAGTTCACCGGCGACGTGCGCAGAGCGTACGAGATCAGCGAACTGGCCCCTGGCCTGGACATTCTGGTCGGCGCCGACGACGTGCTGCTCGAACTGGGTATCGCCGGAGCCGTCGGCTGGATCGCCGGCTACCCGAACGCGATCCCGGAGAGCACCGTGGAGCTCTACCGGCTGGTCACCTCAGGCGACCCCGCCGACATCGCCAAGGCCCTGCCGATCTACCGGGACCTGCACGCGCTGCTGCGCTGGGACTCCAAGACCGAGTTCGTCCAGTCGATCAAACTGTCGATGGACGTCGCCGGCCGCAAGGGCGGCGCCTGCCGTCCGCCACGCCTGCCGCTGCCGTCCGAACTGGCCGCCAGGATCATCGCCGACACCGAAGCGGTGCTCGCCAAGGGCTACAGATGAGATCCCGCCGCACGTTCCACGTCGTCGACTCGCACACCGAGGGCATGCCCACCCGGGTCGTCGTCGGCGGCGTGGGCACCATCCCCGGAGCAACCATGGCCGAGCGCAGGCTGTGGTTCATGGAGAACAGCGATGACGTCCGCACGTTGCTGATGTACGAACCACGCGGCCATGCCGCGATGAGCGGCGCGATCCTGCAACCACCGACCCGTCCCGACGCCGACTACGGCGTGCTCTTCATCGAGGTCTCCGGACTGCTGCCGATGTGCGGCCACGGCACGATCGGCGTCGCGACGGTCCTCGTCGAGACCGGGATGGTGCCCCTCGTCGAGCCGGTGACCACGATCAGGCTCGACACTCCCGCCGGCCTGGTCGTCGCCTCCGTGACAGTGCGCGACGGCGCGGCCGAGTCGGTCACCATCCAGAACGTCCCGTCTTTCGCGTACGCGATCGACCGGAAGATCGAGGTACCGGGCGTCGGCGCGGTCGACTACGACATGGCCTTCGGCGGAAACTTCTACGCGATCGTCGATCTGGCGGACCTCGGGCTGCCCTTCGACCGCGCCCGCGCCGGCGACCTGCTCGCCGCAGGCCTGGCGATCATGGATGCGGTGAACGAGCAGGACCGGCCGGTACACCCCGAACGTGACGACATCAGCGGCTGCCACCACGTCTACCTGAAGGCCCCCGGCTCCACCGCCAAACTGTCGCGACACGCCATGGCCATCCACCCCGGCTGGTTCGACCGGTCCCCATGCGGCACCGGCACGAGCGCCCGGATGGCGCAGTTGTGGGCGCGCGGCGAGCTGGGCATCGGCGAGGACTTCGTCAACGAGTCGTTCATCGGCACCCGCTTCACCGGGCGGCTGCTCGGCGAGACCACCGTCGGGTCGCTCCCTGCCGTCCTGCCGTCGATCACGGGCAGGGCATGGGTCACCGCGACGGCACAGCTCCACCTCGACCCCACCGACCCGTTCCCCGCAGGATTCCTGCTGTGAGCCCCGTGCCCGTCCCGGACCTTCCCGACATCGGTCGCAGAGAGAACCTCCGCGACCGGATCAGGGAGGCCCTGCGTGCGGCGATCATCTCCGGCAAGCTGGAACCCGGCGTGGTGTACTCGGCTCCAGCGCTCGGCGCGCAGCTCGGCGTATCACCCACACCCGTGCGGGAGGCCATGCTCGACCTGGTGAAGAGCGGCCTGGCCGTACCTCACCCGAACAAGGGCTTCCGCATCACCGAGGTGTCCGAGGAGGACCTCGACAACCTGGCCGCCGTGCGGCTGCTCATCGAGCCGCCGACCGTGCGCAATGTCGTGACGGTGATCCCGAAGGCGGACTTCCCCGAGCTGAGGGCACTCGCACAGGCCATCGTCGACGCAGCGGAGCGCGGCGACCTGGTCGGCTACATCGAGGCCGACCACGTCTTCCACCTCACCCTGCTCGGCTACAGCCGCAACCGGTTCCTGATGGACGTCGTGTCCGACCTGCGCTCGCGGACCCGGCTGCTCGGTCTGACCCCCCTGTTGGAGAGCGGCAGACTGGTCCGCTCGGCGGCGGAGCACCACGAGCTCCTGGACCTCATCGAAGCCCGCGACCCGTCCGGGGCCGAACTGCTGATGCACCGCCACATCGGCCACGTTCGCGGTCTGTGGGCAGACAGCGCCAAGGACGCCCCATGAGGCGAAGCGGGGCGGCATGACCGAGCGCCGCGAGCGAACCCTCGGGCACAGCACGGTCGAGCCCCACGCCGCCATCCACGGTGGGGAAGCGACGGCGTGAGCGCGGACCTGGTGGTCGTCGGGGCAGGCGTGGTGGGCGCTGCCAGCGCGTACTTCGCGGCACTGGCGGGCCTGCGGGTGGTCGTCGTCGAGCGCGGTGCGATCGCCGGCGGCACCTCCAGCGCCGGCGAGGGCAACGTGCTGGTGTCCGACAAACAGGCCGGCCCCGAGCTGGACCTGGCACTGTACTCGCAGCGGGTCTGGCGCGAAGACCTCGCCGAGCACGGCGACCTGTGGGAGTTCGAAGCCAAGGGCGGGCTGGTCGTAGCGGCATCCGAGCAGAGCCACGCCGCACTGCGCGACCTCACCGTCCATCAGCGCCGCTGCGGCGTCGAGGTTCGCGACGTCCCGCAAGCCGAGCTGCGCGACTACGAGCCGCATCTGTCGCCACGGCTCGCCGGTGGCGCCTACTACCCACAGGATGCTCAGGTCCAGCCGATGCTGGTGGCAGCCCACCTGCTAAGGCAGGCCCGCGAGCGCGGCACGCGCGTGCGTACGCACACCGAGGTGACGGGGTTCCTCCGCGACGGCCCGCGGGTGACGGGCGTACGCACCTCGACAGGAGACATCCCGGCCAGCGCGGTGCTCAACGCCGCCGGCACGTGGGCCGGCGACATCGCCGGCCTCGCCGGAGTGCGTGTCCCCGTGCTACCCCGACGGGGCTTCGTCCTGGTCACCCAGCCGATGCCGCCCCGGACGATCCGTCACAAGGTGTACGCCGCCGAGTATGTCGCCGACGTGGGCAGCTCCGACGCGGCACTGCAAACCTCGCCCGTGGTCGAGGGAACCGTCGGCGGCACGATCCTCATCGGCGCGTCACGTGAGCGCGTCGGACTCGACCGGACCATGTCCGTTACCGCTGTCGGCTCGCTCGCGGCCAAGGCCATCGCGTTGTTCCCGATGCTCCGGCAGATCCAGGTGATGCGCACCTACCTCGGCTTCCGTCCCTACTGCCCAGACCATCTACCCGTCATCGGTCCGGACACCCGCGCACCCGGCCTCTGGCACGCCTGCGGCCACGAGGGCGCAGGCATCGGTCTGTCCGTCGGCACCGGCAAGTTGATCGCCCAAGCGCTCGTGGGGGAGCGGACCGACCTGAATCTCACGCCGTTCGCACCGGACCGCTTCGCGCAGGACGAGGAGGCGTTTCGATGACACACCAGATGACATTCCGCGGGGCCGTCGTGCCGGCCGAGCCGGGCCAGAGCGTCGCCGCCGCGCTGATCTCCGCCGGAATCACGAGCTGGCGCACCACCCGCAGGGGCGGCACGCCGCGAGGACTGTTCTGCGGCATCGGCATCTGCTTCGACTGTCTCATCACCGTCGACGGCGTTCCCGACCAGCGCGCCTGTCTCGTCACCGCCGCCGACGGCATGCGCCTCGGCGACGACGCCGGGCCGGACACACCAGACGCCGGCGACCGGGGGGACAGCGATGCCGCACGTGCATGACGTCGCCGTGGTCGGCGCGGGACCAGCCGGCCTCGCCGCCGCCGTCGAAGCCGCCGAGGCTGGCCTCGAGGTCACCCTCATCGACACCGCCGCGCAACCCGGCGGGCAGTATTGGCGGCACTACGACGAGGCCCACCCCCGTCCCGACGACCGCGTCGGCCATCACGGCTGGCCGGTCTTCGCCCGGCTGCGGGACCGCCTGAACGCCCTCCGCACAACTGGCCAGGTCCGCTACCTCCCCGGCCACCAGGTCTTTCTCATCACCCGCGACGCTGGCGGGACCTTCACGCTCCGGATGACAGCCGCCACGTCCACCGTCACCCCGCTGGACGGCGCGGACCTCACGCTCGTCGCGCGAACGCTGATCCTGTGCCCGGGAGGATACGACCGGCAACTACCCGTGCCCGGCTGGGACCTGCCCGGCGTGATGACCGTGGGGGGAGCGCAGGCCCTGCTCAAGGGACATCGCACGGCGGCGGGGCGGCGGGCGGTCATCGCCGGCACCGGCCCGTTCCTGCTCCCCGTGGCCACCGGCCTCGCGCGTGCCGGAGTGACCGTCGCAGCCGTCATCGAGGCCAACGCGACGCTGGGCTGGCTACGCGATCCGCTCGGCGCCATGTCCGCGCCAGCCAAGGGCGTCGAGGCACTGCAGTACGCGACGCTGATGGCCCGACACCGCATCCCGTACCGGACGAGGACCGTGATCCGTGAGGTACTCGGAAAGGACCGGGCGGAGGCGGTCCGGGTCGCCCGGGTGGACCGCGACGGCCGCCCGACCGGGCCGGACGAGGAGATCGCCGCCGACCTCGTCGCACTCGGTTGGGGCTTCACCCCCTCGCTCGAACTGCCGCTCATGCTCGATGCCGAAACGGCGAAGGACACCGACGGATCGCTCGTCGTGGCCGTCGACGACCGTCAGCGCAGCAGCGTCGAAGGACTGTACGTCGCTGGTGAGGCAACCGGTGTGGGCGGCGCGGCGCTGGCCGTCCACGAGGGGCGGCTGGCCGCACTCGCCCTCGCCGACGCGCACGGCCGCCCGACCGACCGGGCGCTGATGAGGCGGCTGCGACGGGCCGTCCGGCGGGGCCGCGGGTTCGCCGCCGCCATGCACCGCACCTATCCGCTGCCACGCGCATGGCCCGAGTGGCTGTCGGAGACGACACTGGTCTGCCGCTGCGAGGAGGTCTCATACCGCGACCTGCGCCGGGCACACGACCACCTCGGCGCCGAGGATGCCCGCACGCTGAAGATGCTGGCCCGGCCTGGGATGGGCTGGTGTCAGGGACGGGTGTGCGGCCTCGCCACCGCAGAGATCGCGGCCTGGCTCACCGGGCGTGACACCACGACCGACGACCTGCGCCCGCTGGCCACCCGCAGCCTCGCTGTGCCGGTGCCCCTGGGAGAGCTCGCTGCCCTGGCCGAGGACACGACGCCCGCCGAGAAGGAAGAAAGAGGACGATACGGTGAATGACGTGTTGAGCGTCGACCCGCGTACCGGCAGACCGCGCGAGCGCGTGGCGGCCGAGTCGACAGCGCACGATGTGGACCAGGCGGTGCGCACGGCCGCAGCCGCCGGTGCGGCACTGCAAGACCGCGCCGCGCGTACGGACCTGCTTCGCGCAGCCGCCGCGCTCCTGGAGACGAACGGCGAGGAGATCATCGCGACCGCCGACGCGGAGTCGGCGCTCGGCCAGGTGCGGCTCAGCGGCGAACTCGCCCGCACGTGCTACCAGCTGCGCGTGTTCGCGGACGTGGTCTCGGCCGGCGCCTACCTGGGCGTGATCATCGACCACGCCGACCCGTCGGCGCAGCCCGCACCTCGCCCCGACCTGCGTCGCTACAAGGTGCCGCTGGGCGTGGTCGGCGTCTTCGCGGCGAGCAACTTCCCCCTGGCGTTCAGCGTGCCAGGCGGCGACACCGCGAGCGCTCTGGCCGCAGGGTGCCCGGTGGTGGTCAAGGCACACCCGGACCATCCCGCCACCTCCGTCCTCTGCGCCCGGATTCTCCGGTCGGCGGCGGCCGAGGTCGGCCTACCCGAGGACGTCCTCCGCCTGGTCCACGGTTTCGACGCCGGCCCGGAACTCGTACGCCATCCCCTCACCGCGGCCGTGGGGTTCACCGGCTCGGTGCGCGGCGGCCGCGCCTTGTTCGACATCGCAACCTCCCGGCCGCGGCCGATCCCGTTCCACGGCGAGCTGGGCAGCCTCAACCCGGTGGTGGTGACCGAACGCGCAGCCGAAACCAGGGCAGAGGAGATCGGATCGGGGCTGGCGGCCTCGTACACGCAGGGCATGGGCCAGTTCTGCGTCAAGCCGGGTCTCGTCCTGCTGCCCGAGGGACCAGCGGGTGACGCCGTCGTCCAGGCGGTCGTCGCGGCGACGGTCCCGTCCGGGCCACTGCTCGACCCGCGCATGCGGGAGGCGTTCCTCGCCGGGGTACGCGCCCGCGCGGCGCTACCAGGAGTGGCGGAACCGCTCGGAGCGGGCGAGGCCGGCGATGACGCAGTGCCGCTGGCCGTACGGCCGGGCGTACTGACCGTCGCGGCGTCGCGGCTCGACGGAGGGACGTACCGGGAGTTGCTCGAGGAGTGCTTCGGACCGGTCACCGTGCTGGTCCGCTACGGCTCGACAGCCGAACGGGACACGGTGCTCAACGCCTTGCCGGGCAACCTCACGGCGACAGTGCACCTGGCCGCCGACGAGCGGGACGACGCGGCGGCGGACCTGGTCGCCGGGTTGAGCGAGATCGCGGGACGGGTCGTGGTGGACGGCTGGCCCACTGGGGTGACGGTCGCCCCCGCCATGCACCACGGCGGACCGTACCCCGCCTCCACGAGCGGCTCGACCTCGGTGGGAAGCACCTCGATCGAGCGCTGGCTGCGCCCGGTCTGCTACCAGAACGTCCCGGACCCGTTGCTTCCGCCGGAGCTGCGCGAGGCCAACCCGCTCCGCGTCCCCCGCACGGTCGACGGCGTCAGCACGACCTGAACCGGGTCGGGCGCGGATGGTGCCCCGGCCGGTGGCCGGAGAGGGCTCTTGTGACGGTCGGCGCTAGAGCGCTTCAGCCAGCAGTCGCTGCACGTGCAGGTCGGCAGCGGAGTAGCTGACGAAGGTCCCTCGCGCCGGCCGCGCACCAACTGGCGAGGCGCAGTTTCGCGAGGCGACGGCTCACCGCGGTCGGCGCCGCGCCGACCAGCTCGGCCAGGCACGCCACCGATGAATCACCCTGCAGCAACGCCCACAGAATCTTGACGCGGGCCGCATCGGCGAGCAGTCGGAACCCTACGGCGGCGAACTGGACCTGCTCGTCGTGCGGCAGGCGGACGTCGACCGGGAGCCCAAGGGTGAGTCTGCGTCACCCGCAGCCGCGTATTCCGCGGCAGCCGGAACACCGGCAGCGCACGCGACGTCGTCCGCTCGTCGGCCCTGAGCCTGCGCCGCCACGCTCCGAGCGGCGCAGGCTCAGGGATCGCGTCAGGCGGCGCTCTCCGCCGCCGGAGCGTGCCGGTCAGCCGTTATGTCGTGCACGACCCGGATGACGACCTGCTGCTCGGTGACACTGTCCAGGGTCACGGAAAAGCCCCCTGCCTCGGTGGCCGGTTGGCCGGGGGAGAGCGAGAACTCCTCCCCAGCCACCGTCACCGTCACCTGGTCACCCTGGATGTCGATCAGCTTCGCCTCGAAGCCGAGGATGCTGGCGCTGGTGTCGGCGCCCCGGGCGAAGGTGACCGTGCAAGTGTTCCGCTCGCAGTCGGTGGAGGCGCCCTCTGAACTGCAACCAGACAGCAGCGCGACGCCGAGTGCGAGGCCGGCCAGCAGGCCGACTGCATGGCGGGTGAAAGTCAGCGAGGGCAGAAGGTAGCGATTCGTCACCCGGCCAAGATACGAGTCGAGAGCAATGCCGCCCCCCACCGATGACCGTCGAGGACTGCGACCATCCGAGCCCAGGTGAGGTGGTGCTCACGCCGGCTCCGGCGTGAGCACGCCAGCGACGCAGCGGCGAAGATCCAGCGACTACCGACGCCGACCACGCTGCCGTCGATCACGTGCGATGGCACGTACTGCCGCCACCAGCCCGACGCGGTGGCCGTGGCGCCCTCGGATGCCAGCGCCACGTTGCGCCACACCGCATCGAAGGTCGTGGTGGCGCTCGCGGCGAACTGTCGTGGCCCGTCCGGCAGCATGCCGTGCGGGGCGTCGATCGTGACGGTGACGCTCTGCTCGGCCGGGAGCTGTCGGACTCCCACGGTCAACGGAACCTCCACCACCGCGAACGGCGCGAGCCGCACCCCGGCCGGGGCCGGGGACGCGGTCCGTGACACGAGAGCCGACTCAGTCTGTTCCGGCAGCGTCCGTACGTGCGTCAAGGTCCGCTTGACGTAGCGGACCGGGCGGCGGCCCGCTCCCCGGAGGGCGGGTCGGCGGCAGACAGTGATGGCGGGAGGCAAGGATCTACTCAAGCAGTATGTGTAGGGAGGTTGCGACGGAGATGGGCACGCGACCGCTCACGCCGCGTCGCCGGCCGCCAGTCCCGATTCGAACGCGGCCAGGAAGTCCAGCAACTGACGCCGCGCGGCGTCATCGTGCGTGCGGTGGTTCAGGAATGTCGACGTGACGCGGTGCGAGCGGTCCTCGACCACCTCGATCAGCTCGGCCAGTTGAAGCCGAGCCTTGACCACGGCGACCGACCCCACCTGACGGCACCACGTTTCGATAAGGGCGGGATCGGTGGAGACGGCGTCGATCCCGCAGCACGCGCGGACACACTCGACCTCGCAAAAGGTGATGCACTTGCTGAGGGGCGGTGGTATTTCGACCGACACGTCCACCATTGCCGCTCCTTCCGCTGAGCCCACCGCAACGGTGACGGTAGCCGATGCTAGCGCCCGTCACCGGACCACATTTCTGCGGTATTTGACGGCCACCGGCCCGGATCGTCCGGCGATCGCGTCGCCGAAAAGTCATTGAGTTAGGACCCCGGCACGGTCGCCCGCCCGCTCTCGGCCGTGCCGATGAGGTGCATTGGCCGAGGTGAGCGTGTGCGCCTGCCTGTTGGGATGAGGGCGGCTGCTACACGAGGTGCGGCTTGATGTCGCTCCAGTGGCGTTGCCGCAAGCGTTGCAAGCGGTCTGTCGGGCTGAGTTCGGCCGCGGTGCTACTCGTACTCCTGCCCGCACCGGGCCAGTTCTGCGAGATCGGCCCAGCCGAGGAAGCCGATGGTGTGCTCGCCCGGCTCCGGTTCGTTCACCAACGGCACGACGGGGCCAGGAACTGGTTTCCGTAGGCCGTCGTCTTCGCTCCAGCCGCCCAGTGCTCCGGCCATCCCACATTCCAGGTACGCCTGCGGATCAAAGTTGTACCAGCGGATGTCCGTGGCTCGCACGCATCCTGCCGTCCGGGGGGCGTCAATGCCTAACCGGGCGTACTCGTCCAGCGGTCCCTGATCGGCGAAGTCGGCCAGGTCCGCGATCTGAGACAGCACGATGGCTTCCCAGTCGGCATACGACGTCGGCTCGTCCGTGTAGCGAAACGAGGCGGAACGCCAGGATGCCTGCAGCGGCGCCGGCTCGACCATGCCTGCCGCCACGACCATCGCGGCAACCGAATCCAGGTCCAGCGAGGCCCGACCCGACAGCGGCCGGGCAACGCGCCACCACGAACGCAGGAACACGTCCAAACTACGCGCGGCCGCGTTCATACCTTCGCCTTCCCGGGCAAGGCGCCGGTACAGGTCGCGGTTTGTGCGGCAGACCGGCCCGGGTGGCCCGTCGACCCAGTAGGTCTGCTTGTGCACCACACCAGACTCCAGCGCCAGGACCTTGGCCAGCGCCTCAACCCGGTCAGCGAAGGTGCCCATCCGGACCCGGTTGCCGTTGTCGTCCTGCCGCCAAAGCTCCCACGCCATCACAGCAGCACCGTAGTCGTGCCCTCCCTCCGGCGAACAGCCACATCCGCTCTTGCCGCCGACTGAGCATCGGCGCTTGGCCGTCCCATGACCGTCTGCAATCGCCCCACGGCTGCACGCTCCTGATTGCTGTGTGCGGAGAGACCGGCTCCCGGAGGGCACCCTGATCAGCGATACGGTTCGGGAGTGCTTCCCAGCGTCGCTCAACCACCGCTGATCTTTCTCGACGTAGATGGCGTGCTCATCCCGTTCAGGGGCCGGTCGACGACAAGGGACCGCCCTTCGACCGGGGTAGAGGTAAACGCCGAGGCACCGGACGGCTGGGGCAATCCTCTCCTGGATCGGCTTGACCTCGATGACGGACGGCGCCTGCTGGCCCTGGGATGCCAGTTGGTCTGGGCCACTACATGGATGGCGGAGGCAAACGAGATCATCTCGCCACGACTGGGCCTTCCGGTGCTCCCAGTGGTGGAGTGGCCGGACTCCGGTGAGGAACCTGAGCATGGTCTGCACTGGAAGACGGTGTTCCTCACTCGGTGGGCGGCCGGCCGCCCTTTCGTCTGGCTTGACGATGAGATAACCGACGCCGACCGGCGATGGGTAGCCGCGAACCACCCGGGACAGGCGCTGCTGCACCGTGTCGACCCATTTGCGGGACTGACCGATGCAGCGTTCGCGGCGGTGCATCAATGGCTCGGGCAAGGTAACGACGGCGCTTGATCAGCTGCACGCTCATGCCCCTAACCGCGTGTCACACAACGTCATAGATGGTCGATCCAGACAGCGCTCGGTCTTGGCTCCCCTCTGTGCCAAGACGGTGCGGCGACCAACGTTCTAGGCTGGTTGGTGGCGGGTCCGGGAAGTGGCTTGTCCGAAGAGCCGGCGTTGGGGTGTGAGCCGGTCGCGCTGGAGTCAGTAGTCGTTCCCCGGCGTGCCAGGCGTGCGCTCTACCTTCGGCACCTCCACCGAACTGCTGAGCGTCCTGCGGCTGAATGTTCCCACGACTCTCCTCGCACGTGTGCCCCAACGGTCATCGGGCTCCCCGACGATCGACGTCGCGGCAGAGGTCGCGTTCGACTGCCCGGTGTGCGGTGAGCGGGTGCACCCGCCGAGCGCGGAGGACCTTCCTTCAACTCCACTGGCGCCTGTCCCGGCTGCCAAGGGATCGGCGTCGTACGCGCGGTCGATGACGCCGCATTCGTCCCCGACCCGTCCAAGACCATCGACGACGGTGCCGCCGTCCCTTGGCAGATGTTTCGGGTTCAACGTCCAGCCCGACATCGCACGAGAGTTCGGCATGCGCACCGATGTGCCCTGGAGCGAACTGACAGACGGCGAGCGGCAGATCGTGCTCGACGGGCCGGAGGAGAAGAAAGCACTCCTAGACGTGCGCTCGCCACTCGCCGCCAGCCGCTCGCCGCGCGTTGCTTTGCTCGCCGGCACGCTTGCCAGACACCCGGCTGGGTGGATCAAACGCCGGCTGTCGGGGAATAAAGGCGGCGCCGGGTGCGCTGCACAAGATACTTGAACATTCAATTATCTGGGTGATCGACCGATCGCCCAGAAGGGAGAGCTCTCATGGTTGCGCCGTTGCTGGACTTCACCGACAAGGTCGTCTTGATCACCGGAGGTGCGACCGGCATCGGCCGGGCGACTGCCCGCGCGTTCGCCCGCCAGGGAGCCAAGGTCGTCATCGGTGACGTGGACGAGCGCGCTGCCGAGACCGTCGACCTGGTCACCGCCGACGGCGGCACAGCGATGTACGTCCGCACCGACGTCACGAAGAACGACGAGGTCGAAAACCTCGTGCGGACCGCGGTCTCGACGTACGGCGGACTCGACGTCGCCTTCAACAACGCCGGAGTGCTCCCTCCCACGGGTCCGCTGCTCGAGCAGACCGAGGCGGACTGGGATCGGACCATCAACGTTGACCTCAAGGGCGTCTTCCTCGCCCTTAAGCACGAGATCGCCTACATGGCCGAGCACGGCGGTGGATCGATCATCAACACCGCCTCGATCGCCGGGGTGATCGCCGACCCGGGAATGTCTCCGTATGTCGCCGCCAAGCACGGCGTTGTCGGCCTGACCAAGGCCGCGGCCATCGACTACGCCACCGCAGGAGTCCGCGTGAACGCGCTCGCGCCGGGCCTGGTCGCCACCGGGATGACCAAGGGCTGGCTCGATGACCCGGCGATGCGCGATGTCGTCGTCGCCGGCTCCCAGCTTGGCCGGCCGGCCGAGCCCGAGGAGATGACCGGCATGGTGCTCTACCTCGCCTCGCCGCTCGCGTCCTTCGCGACCGGCGGGATCTACGTCGTCGACGGCGGGCAAACCGCGCACTGACCCTACTGTCCCGCGCGGCCCGTTCCTTACCGGGACGGGCCGCGCGCCGATGTCGTCAACTAGTGCCGCGTCAGGCAACGTTCGCCCTGTTGACTACCTGACGTAGGCGCTTGTCGGTGGCGTTCTTGTTCCGCCAGATGATGTAGCGGCGGAT